>JBMTBF010000156.1:0-4018 GCA_049429585.1 Terrimicrobiaceae bacterium
ACGACCGCATCCGCGACCGCATCGAAGCGGTCATCCCGGGCTTCGTGGATTACAACAAGCGAATCCAGCAACCCGGCGGGTTCCATTTGCCAAATCCTCCTGCCAACCGCGAGTGGCGCACTTCCACCGGGCGGGCGAACTTTATTTCCAACGCCCTGCCCCGCCTTTCCGTTCAACCCGGCCGCCTGCGACTCATGACTCTCCGCTCGCACAACCAATACAACACCACGATCTACGACAGCGGCGACCGCTACCGTGGCATCACAGGCGAGCGCCGCGTTCTATTTCTCAATGCCGACGACATGCGCGAACTCGGCCTCACGGAAAAATCGAGCGTCACGATCCGGAGCCACGCGGCCGACGGCCGGGAGCGGCGCGCTCAAGAATTCCGCCCTGTCGCCTACTCGATCCCGAAAGGCTGCGCCGCCGCCTACTACCCCGAGACAAATGTCCTCGTCGGCATCGAGGAACACGCCGTCAAGAGCCACACCCCCATGTCGAAATTCATCGAGGTCTCGCTGGCGCGGGAGGGGTAGCCTGCGCCATCAACAGCGACTCCCAGTGGTGTGGTTGCGGGAGGCTTGAAATATCCGTTGCCGATTGGCGCGGACTTCCTCTAGGGTTCGCCCCGCTTTGGTTCTGCAACCAAACGAAACAACCAAACAAAACATAAAGATATGAGCAAAATCGTTCCTTTGATCAGTTCCGGAGTCGCCGGACCTCTCGGTGCTTTGCACCTTCCCCGCCTCTGGCAAAAAGCTTCTCTGGAAGCCTGTGGCAAACTCGCCGACGGCTATCCCGGCATCGGACAGGGCTATGACATGATGACCATCAATGCCCTCGGTCTCTCCGAGGCGGCGGTGCGCGAATTCATCAAAACCAAGCCGACCTATCCTCAGTTTGAGGCTTGGGTGAAGAAGCAGCCCGGCGTGAAGCTCGACAAGGCCACGCTCTACAAGCACAACCAAGCGATCCTCGGCTACATCCACGACGACGCCACCCGCAAGGGAATCCTCGGCGCGAGCGGCATCAGCGACGAGAGCGGAGTGAACCCCGGCGCGGTGGATTTGAACAACCTCGACGACTGGTTTGAATTCTACAGCGCGGAGCTGAAATAACCCTCACGCGGATCATTTAGAATCAACGAGAGCCGGCGCGGCCGAAATCGCGCCGGCTTTTTCGTGCCCCGATCGGGGCGGGGAGGATTTGGGAAAAGCTTACTGGCCGGCTTGCTCGCGCCGGAATTTGTGCAGGCGGCCGAATTTACTCCACTCGGTGATGACGACATCGCCGTGCTGGTCGATCGATCCACCGTGGGGCGAGTTGCAAACGCCCTCGGTCCACTGGTCCTTAGGCAGGCCGAAATTCGCCTGTTGTGCAGGATTCGGGTTGTCACCGATCCGGGCGGCGACCGTGCCGTCCTTTTGCAGCAATGTGGCGCGGCCTTTCAGCTCGGGAACGAGTGCGAGGCCGTCGCGGATATGCACGGAGGCGGGCATGCGCATGTCCTTTTGGATCACGGAGACGAAATTGCCATCGAGGTCCCAATACTCAACGCGGTCGTTGTTGCGGTTGCAGACAAACAGGAGTGGCTTGTCCTGCCGGAGATCGAGACCAATGCCATGGCAGACATTGAATTTTCCCTCCTCCTTGCCCGGCCCGCCGAAGGCCTTCACGAACTTCCGGTCGCGGTCGAATTTCAGCACATGATTCGAGCCGTAGCCGTCGGCCACGAAGATCGAGCCGTCCGGCGCGACTGTCACCGCGCAGGGGTTGAATCCATTGGCATCCTTGTAGAGGCCGGACTCGGCGGGGTAGTTCAGCGTCCAGACCCGCTCACCATCGAGCTTGAGCTTCACGACCTCGTGCTTCGTCGGTAGCGCAGCGTAGATGTATTCCGTGCCGTCCTCCTCGCGGAGTTCCATGGCGTGGACCAGGGTCGGAGCGAAGGAGCGCAGATATTTGCCCTCGGCGGAAAAGACATCGATGCCGCGCGGCGTGTCGGTGGAGACATAGACTTGGCCTTGCCGGTCGATGACGGCGCCGCCGTGGCACGGGCCGAGTTCGCGGTCGGGGAGTTTTTCGAAGAAGCCGGGAACGGGGACGAATTTCAGTTCTTCGGCATTGACGGCGGTGGCCACGAGTAGGAGGGACAGGGCGAGGGTTTTCATGAAGATGGTTGGATGTTGAAGGCCCGCGAAACGCCGCAGGCTGAAGCGGGTCAATAACCGGACCGCTCGCGAAAAGCAATGCGCCGTCGCGGAAGGCGCGCGACATTCAATTTTTTGCAATTCACTTTTCCCCTCGAATCGGTAGTAATCCGCCTCCCTCACCAAAAAAAAGACCGATATGCCCTTAAACATCCCGCTCGAAGACAGCTTCACAGACATCATCGGCAAGGCCCAGCGCGGGCTTTCCATTAACGACGAGGTGCTCGCGTCTGAGTCCGGCGCCACAGTCGCCGAAATCCTGATCCTGAAATCCGGTGAACTCCATGAGCCCCTTCTGCGCCAGGTCGCGGGCGTTCTCGGTCTCGGATTCAACGCGCTCCTTGCTTTAGCGAAATCCTCCTATAAACCCGCCCCCGTCCAAGAGCCTGTTGGCTTGGCGCATTTCAATACGGTCTTCGAGGACATGACTGTGAATTCCTTTCTCGTCTGGGATCCCGCCACGAAGGAAGCCGCCTTTTTCGATACCGGCGCGGATGGCCAACCGATGCTGGATTTCGCCACCAGCCACGGGCTGCGGGTGAAGCAGATTTTCATCACCCACACCCACACCGACCACATTCTCGATCTGGATCGGTTGGTTAAAGCCACCGGCGCGCATGCTTGGGTGTGCGAGAAGGAACCGCTCCCGAACGCCGAGTCGTTCAGTCCGGGGCGGGCTTTCCAAATCGGCGGCCTCACCGTGGAAACCCGACTCACCAGCGGCCATGCCGTCGGCGGTGTGACTTTTTTCATCCCCGACCTCTCGCAGCCTGTCGCCATCGTCGGCGACTCGATGTTCGCCGGATCGATGGGCGGAGGGATGGTTTCCTACGCGGACGCCTTGCGAAACAACCGCGAGCAAATCCTGACTCTCCCTGACGCCACCATCATCTGCTCGGGCCACGGCCCGCTCACGACCGTCGGAGAACAAAAACACGCCAACCCCTTTTTCACCGCTTAACCAACAAACACCATTATGAAAGAAACCATCGCATTCATCGGAGTCGGTCGCATGGGCGCCAACATGGCCCGCCGCCTCAAAGACAAAGGATACGCTGTCACCGCCGTTTACGACTCGCACGCCCCGCTCGCCACCGCGCTCGCAGCGGAAATCGGCGCGGAAGCCTGCAAAACGCTGGCCCGAGCGACCGAACTCGCCAGCTTGATCATCACGGTCGTCACCGATGACAAGGCCATGCGCGCGATCTTTGCCGAGCAGGGCGATAGCCTCTTGGTCGGCGCAAAAGGCAAACTTTTCGTCAACTGCGCCACCGTTTCCCCGCAGGTTCACCTCGATGTCGAGGCCCTCGCGCACAAGTCCGGCGCGGAATCGCTCGAAGCCTGCATGGCCTCCAGCATCACCCAAGCCCGCGAAGGAACCCTTTATCTCATGACCGGTGGCTCGACTGCGGCCTTCCAACGCGCCGAACCCATCCTCAAAGATCTCAGCGTCTCGCTCCGCCACATCGGCGCTACAGGCCAGGCCGCGCAGGTGAAGGCTTTGGTCAACATGGTCATGAACATCAACACCGCCGGACTTGCCGAGGGCCTCGGCCTCGGAGCCGCGCTCGGGCTTGACCTCACCATGCTTCGCGAGGTGTTTTCGCAAACCGGTGCCGACTCCCGCGTCCTTAAGACCGACGGCGAGGACATGCAAAATCGCGACCACTCCTGTTTCTTCTCCGGCGCCCACGCAGCGAAGGACAGCGGCATCGCGCTCACCCTCGCCCACGAAAAAGGCCTCACCCTCCCACTCGCCGAAGCCACCAAGAAACAATACGACCGCATGGTTTCGGAAGGCTTTGGCG
>JBMTBF010000157.1:0-4013 GCA_049429585.1 Terrimicrobiaceae bacterium
ATTTGCCAAACCCACGACGATGGAAAACCTGAATCCCGACTTTCTCGACTTCATTACGCTGTTGGAAAAAAAGTCCGTTGAATATCTCATCGTCGGAGGCTACGCGGTCGGCTTTCACGGATTTCCGAGATACACGGGAGATATTGATTTCTTTGTAGCTGTCAACGAGACGAATGCTCAACGCTTGCTGGAAGTCTTCCAAGAGTTTGGCTTTGGCGAGATCGGCATCGAAAAACAGGATTTTCTCAAACCCTCCTTCATCATCGCAATCGGACGGGAACCGCGAAAAATTCAAGTTCTCACTGGCATCGATGGCGTGACCTTTGATGAATGCCGCAATACGGCAGTAGAATGCGACTATTTGGGCCGAAAAATGAGGTTCATTGGATTGGAGGCATTGCTTCGCAACAAACAAGCCTCAGGTCGGAACAAGGATTTGATCGATGTCCAAGAGTTATCGCGTATCAAGTCTTGAACTGACTTGATAAAACCCCATCGCTTTCAGAAATAACGCCAAGGGGCGATAGCGTCAATTTCCGTCCCAGATGAAGTTCTCGAGGCGGATTTGCTTGATCCGGTTTTTGGCCTCCAGAGCGCGGGGGCCTTCCATTCCGGCCATCAGTTCATAAACACGGATCGCTTCCGGCCATTCCTTGCGGGACTCGAGAATCATTGCCGCCGCAAAACCGGCTTTGTAGAACCAGAAATATTCCACGGGTTCGCCGGTGGATGGCTTGAAAACTTCGTAATAGCTCGCGAGCGCAGCGTTGAGGTCGCCGGATTTTTCCTGGGCGGTTCCGATGCGAGCCAAGGCCTGGTTGCGCCACGCGGGGTCGGGATTTTCCATGGCGATTTGCTTCCAGACCTCGATCGCAGACTTGTAGGCAAGGGGGTCGGTATCGCCGAGAGAGTAGAGATTCTTGCCCTTCTCGATGAGGGCCGATGCTTTCATATCGGGCGCGGGATCGGTGGTCAGAATTTTGTCCAGGATCATATTTGCCTCGGTTGCCTTGCCGCGCGCGGATTGGATTCCAGCCTGTTCGAGACGGGCCCGGTGGGCGAGGGGGCCGGGCGCGGAGGCCACCTCTTCGAAAAGTAGCATCGCGGCTTCCGGAGCCTCGGCGGTCGGGATGCGCGCGGCGGCCTTTGCGGCGAGAAAAAGCGCAGGCAGCTCGTTGGCATTACCGGGAAATTTTCGGGCGAGGGCTTCGAGTTCCACGCGCGCAGCGGCGAAATCACCCTTGCGGAAGAGGAGTTCGCCGAGCTTCATGCGGACCTCGGGTTCGGAGTCGGAGCCCGGGTGATTGAGAAGATAGGAACGGGCCTCCTCGATCACGATTTCCTCGGAGCCGGGGCCGCCGTTATCGGCAAGAAAAACCCGGAGCGCCGCTTGGCGTGGCAGGTCGGATTGGGTGGAAATTTTTTCGAGTTCCAACCGGGCTCCGGTGATATCGAGCTGCTGAAATTTCCACTCGGCGAGAGCGAGACGGGCTTTTGCCGCAGTCGGAGAATCCCGGGAGGCGGCGAGTGATTCCAAGGCCCCTCCGGCGGTGGGGTCTCCGGCACGCAACAGCGTGAAGGCTTCTTGCAGCTTCAATGCCGAAAGATGCCGGCTATTCGGGAATCTCGATTCCAAGGCGCCGCGGGCGGGTTTGTCGCCAGCGTCACCCAGCATCTCGCAAAGGGCGGCATTATACAGGGCGGACTCGGCGAGACCGGAGTCGCTTGCGGCACTGAAAAAAGCCGCTGCCGCTTCGGAGAAATGCGACTTTTTTGCCAAGGCCAAGCCTCGAAGGAAATCCATCTCCGGCGGGCGGCCGGCAACGGGCAGTACGGAAAGGGTTTCGTCTGCAAACCCCAGTTTCAGCCGGAGAGCAGCCAGATCGAAAAGGGTTTCCTCCTCGAACGGATTCGGGCCGGGCTCGGCGGAAAGTCTCTCCAGAAGCGCCAAGGCCTCTTGGGGGTTTTTCTGACGCTGTTCGAATCCCGCCAAATAATAAGTCGCGAGTTTTCGGCGAAGAGAGGGATTTTTGTCCTCGGCCCACCGCCTTAGTTCGCTCGAGGACGCGCTGGCGGTATGGGAGTAGGCTTCGTCAAGTTGCTTGAAAATCCGCTCCAGACCGGCGGCATTGGGATTCGCTGCGATGAATTCCTCCAGTAAAATCTCTGCCTCCGGCAAGCGTCCTGCCCTCGTCAAGGCCGTCGAGTAGAGGATGGTGGCATCCGTCGCCATCGACGGGGTCAAGGGAACGAGCGGAGCAAGAAGCCTCAAGGCGAGGTCGTTGTCGTTCCGGAGAACAGCCGCCCGCGCCAAAAGGAAATCCTGGCAGGATTTGTCCTGAGGGGATTCGGGTTGGGTTTTTTTTAGAATTTCCTCCGCAGTGCGGGGATCGTTGCGATCAAGACAAAGGCGCGCGAGATCTTGCAGGGCCGTATCGCGAATCGGTGAAGGATTCCAATCGAGAGTTGGTGCGAGGGTTTTCTCGGCCTCCGTTTTGCGTTCCAGATTTTCAAGCATCCGGGCACGACCGATCAGCGCCTCCTGGCGATAGACCAAGTCGGGTTGCGCAACGCAAAGCGAGTAGGCCTCGAGAGCCTCGGACCAGTCGCCATTCGCTGCATGAGCCTGTGCGAGCCAAAAGCGTCCTTCCGCGCCGAGGTCTATCTGGGATGTTTGAATGAAGTCGATCGCGGCCCGGGGTTGGTTGGATTCAAAAAGCGCCCTGGCGTAGAGCAGGCATTCATCCGGCGAACTCCCGGGACTTCCAAGGTGCGGTTGATGCTCCTCGAGTTTCACGAGGGCCACCTGGGCGAATCCATTGTCCAAAGCCTCGCGTGCTTCTTGCAGCGGATCGGCCAAGGAGATCGAGGCGGTTCCTGCGAGTGCGAGAGTGGCGAGAAGCCGGTTCATGCCTTGAGGTATTTGGAAAGATGGCGACCGGTGTGGCTGGCGTGGGACTTGGCGATTTGCTCGGGCGTTCCCTGTGCAACGATTTGGCCGCCGCCGGAACCTCCCAAGGGACCGAGGTCGAGAATCCAGTCCGCGCATTTGATCACTTCGAGGTTGTGTTCGATGACGATCAGGGTGTTTCGCGCGTTGCGGAGTTTCATTAGGACTTCGAGAAGCTTGTGGATATCCGCAAAATGAAGGCCCGTGGTGGGTTCGTCGAGCAGGTAGATCGTCCGACCCGTGGGGCGCTTGGAAAGCTCCGCCGCGAGCTTGAGCCGCTGGGCCTCGCCGCCTGAGAGCGTCGTTGCGGATTGGCCGAGCCGCAAATAGCCGAGCCCCACATCCTGAAGCGTGTCGAGTTTTGAAGAGAGCCCCGGGATGTTGCGGAAAAAGCGAGAGGCGTCATCGACCGTCATTTCAAGGACATCGGCGATATTTTTTCCCTTGTAGGTGATCTCGAGCGTCTCGCGATTGTAGCGGCGACCCTGGCAGATCTCGCACTCGACATACACATCGGCGAGGAAATGCATTTCGATCCGGATTGAGCCATCGCCTTGGCAATGCTCGCACCGGCCACCCTTGTTGTTGAAGGAGAACCTCCCCGAGTCGTAGCCGCGGACTCGCGAGGCCGGTAGCTCGCTGAACAAATCGCGGATCGGCCCGAGCGCGCCGCTGTAGGTTGCTGGATTGGAGCGCGGGGTGCGCCCGACGGGGCTTTGGTCGATCACCACGACTTTGTCGAACTGCTCCATGCCTTGGATCGCACGGTGTGCGCCGGGGCGGGCTTTGGCGCGGTGGAGGTCACGCTCGAGCGCGACGCGCAAAATGTCGTTCACCAGAGTGGATTTCCCGCTTCCCGAGACGCCGGTGACGCAAGTGAAGCAGGCCACGGGAAAGGCGGCATCGATGTTTTGAAGATTGTTTTCCGTGGCGCCCAGCACGCGAAGCCAGCCATCGCCGACCTCGCCGGGATGGAGTTCGGTTTTTCGCGGGGCGACACGCTGGCGCGGAACGGGAATTTTTGCCGTGCCGTTGAGATACTGGGCGGTGAGGGAATTTTGGT
>JBMTBF010000158.1:0-4001 GCA_049429585.1 Terrimicrobiaceae bacterium
CGCGATGAGTCTGGCCAGGACGCCGGCACAAGCGGCTACTTCCTCGCTGGTCGCGGCCTCACCTGGTGGCTTGTCGGCTTCTCCCTCATCGCCGCGAATATCTCGACCGAGCAATTCGTCGGCATGTCCGGCTCCGCCGCGAACTGGCTCGGAATGGCCGTCGCCTCCTACGAATGGATGGCCGCCGTGACCCTTGTGATTGTGGCGTTTTTCTTCCTCCCCCGCTTCCTGCGCACCGGCATCTACACGATCCCGGAATTCCTCGAGTATCGCTTCGGCCTCTCCGCCCGACTCGCCATGGCGCTGCTGACCATTTTCATTCTCGTCGTTGTGCCGACCGCCTCGGTCATTTTCAGCGGCGCGAAATTCATCTCCGGCTACTACGCGGGCACCCCGCTCCTCGGCAATCTCGTGGCCGGATGCTGGCTTATCGGCATCCTCTCGGCCGCCTATGTGTTCGCCGGCGGCCTCAAAGCCTGTGCATGGACCGACCTCATCTGGGGTGCGGGCCTCATCGTGGGCGGCGCGGTCGTCATGTGGCTCGCCATGGACACCCTGCGCGAAACCCCCGCCGAAACCCTCATCGCCACCAAAGTCGCCAACTCCCAAGCCACCGTCGAGGACATCCAAAAAGCCGGGGCCTTCGATCGACTCATCCTCCTCAATGACGGTCAAAACGGCGAAGCCGTTGTGCAAAACGGCCCGAACGGATCGGGCGGAAAACTCCACATGGTCCGCCCTCTCGAAGATACCGACATCCCTTGGTCCGCCCTCCTCCTCGGCCTCTGGATTCCGAATTTCTTCTACTGGGGCCTCAACCAATACATCGTCCAGCGCACGCTCGGATCGAAGTCCCTCGCCGAAGGCCAACTCGGCATCGTCTTCGCGGCTTTCCTCAAACTCATCATCCCCTTCGTGGTCGTGATCCCCGGCATCCTGGCGTTCAACCTTTTCTCGAACGACCTCCACGAATCTGCCGCTCAGAAAAACATCTCGGCCTTTGAGAAATCCGCGCCGACCGCCACGGTCGTTGTGGATGATACCGTCGTCACTAAACAGCCCGACCTCGCCCTCAAGGCTCTCCAAAAGAACGCCGCTCTCGCCGGTGCCACAGCCGAACCTTCAACCGACCCTGCTGTCATGGCCGAGAAAATCAATCAACTCTCCGCCCAAGCCCTTGCCGCCAACAAATCGCTCAGCGAAGGCCCGCACCTCGTCGGCTACGACTACGACGCCGCCTTCCCCGTGCTTGTCCGCAACCTCCTCCGCGAGCACTGGTATCTCTCCTGGTTCGTCCTCGCCGCCCTCTTCGGCGCAGTCGTCAGTTCCCTCGCCTCGATGCTGAACTCCGCCTCGACCATCGCCACGATGGACCTCTATGCGAAAGCCGCGAAGGTCACTGACGAAGTCAAACTCGTCAAAGCCGGCCGCGTTTTTGTCGTTCTTTTCGTCCTAGTGGCAATCCTCGTCGCCCCGCATTTCGACAACCCGAAACTCGGCGGCATCTTCAAAATCATCCAGGAATTCCAGGGCTTCGTCTCGCCCGGCATCCTCGCCATCTTCCTCATCGGATTCTTCGTTCCCCGCGCGCCGCGCTATGTCGGCACGATGGGCATCCTCCTCAATGTCGTGGCCTACGGTGCCCTCAAATGGGGCCTCGGCGACGCCATCGTCTCCGCCGGACTCTGGTTCGCGCCGACGATTTCGTTCCTCGACCGCATGGCGATCTGCTTCCTGCTCGTGCTCCTCGCCTCGGCCATCGCCACGATCCTCACCCCGCTGCGCGAACCCGTGAAGCTCCCGGTCAACGACGCCATCAGCCTCGAACCCTCCCGCTTCGCTGCCATCGCCGGCGTGGGAGTGATCATCCTCACTGGCGTCCTTTACTTGGCCTTCTGGTGATCAAAAAAACATCGCTCCGACAGGCTGCTTTGGCCGCGATCCTATCCGTCCCCTTTTGGCAAACCCCGGCCCTGGCCGATCCATTGCCCCCCGCCTTCGCGCCTGTTCCGCAGCGAGGCGAACACTGGGAAGCCCGCCACGCCGAAAAACTCCGCCAGATCGCCGAAAAAGGCGCCGACATCGACCTTGTCTTCCTTGGAGACTCGATCACTCAAGCCCTCGAAAATCCCGGTTCCGCCAAAATCGTCGCCGAGACTTTCCCGGGAAAAACCATTCTCAACCTTGGCTACAGCGCCGACAAAACCGAGAATGTCCTCTGGCGCCTGCGCAACGGCGAGATCGATGGCATCTCCCCGGAAGCCGTCATTGTTCTCATCGGCACCAACAACACCGGCCACCGCCAAGACCCGCCGCAAATCACGGCCAACGGCATTGGCCTCATCGTGGATCAACTCCGCGCCAAGTTGCCAAACGCCAAAATCGTTCTCCTTTCCATCTTCCCCCGCACCGATGGCCCCGGCAACCAACTCCTGCAACTCAACCAACAGATCAACGCCCTCCTCCCCTCGCTGGCGGATGGAAAATCCGTTTTCCACTTCGACATCAACGAGACCTTCCTCGACGCCAACGGCACCGTCCCACTCGATGTCATGCCCGACAGGCTCCATTTGAGCGAAAAGGGAAACGCCCTGTGGATGAAGGCCCTCAAGCCCCGCCTCGACCAAATCCTCCCCCCTCCGAGTCCATCTCCGTAGCGGAAGCCGAAACGGCTTTCGATCGCTGCCCGCGCGGCATCGCAAGCCACCCTCGATTTTTTTTCAAAAATCCGCCACGCCCTTTGCACCCTCTATCACTTGGATCTTGGTGCAAATAGGCCCGCCAACTCCTCCCGGCGCTTGCACAATTCCTCAAAAGACCGCCGATGCCATGCCAACAGTTTCGCCAAATCCATTTTCCTTGTCTCGTCATGAATGCGCTCCTGGGCCGCACGCTTCATTTTTACACAAGGGTATTCTTCAATCTTCATAGGCGATCACCTCCGACGGAGTGTTGATGGACAATGTATCGTAACCATTAATCAGGTTCACTCCATTGTAGAGCGGAATTTTATCAAAATGAACGATGTGTTTGAAGTTCCAGCTCACGATCAATCGGCACCGATTCGCGGTTGCCAGAGCCACATGCAGCGCATCCGCAGCCCATTTTTCTCCCACAATGCCAGCCTTCAGATAGGCCTGTTGCAAGGCAATCGCCTTGGCCTCGACCGGCACCACATCCGCCATCGGTAGAAACATTTCAAATTGCCCGCGCACCCTTTCTGGCGCGAGGGTCAGCTCATCGGCCACCACACTCGAGGTTACCAACTCGAAAAAACCGGATTTCACCTGCTCAAAAAACTCCCTGCTCGCCAAGTCAATCCCTGAGTCGAAAACGCCACCGTAAACCGAGGTGTCAGCGTAGATGCGAATAGGCATACCAGTGGAATTAAACTCGCATGAAATGGATTCAAGAGGCTATTTGATTTTTGGCGATAATTTCCTCCGGAAAAGACGATCATTGGGCTGGGAAATAGCCCAGCCTCAATTTGTAGCCACGGTCGTCCTCCGCCGTGTGGCGCGGAAAAAATCAAGGAGAGTGGGCGTCCCGCCCACATTGTGTTCCATGTCGGTGGCCGGGACGCCCACCCTCCTTGAGGCCTCCCGCCGCGCCGCCTCCGTCCCCCCATAGCGGAAGCCGAAACGGCTTTCGATCACTGTGGGGTTGCCATGTCACACCGCCTTCGAATTTTTATCAAAAATCCGCCACGCCCTTTCCGCGCTCCGCCATCCGCTCTCCGGTTTCTGCTCCCCTCCGTGAGAAACCCAAACCCAATAGAACCCACGAGCATTTAGCTTGCCGTGACGGGATGATCGGACGAGATTTCGTAAGTTCGTTTCCGAACTTTAAGGAAGGGTGGCTGAGTCCGGTTTAAGGCACTCGACTCGAAATCGAACGCAGGGCAACCTGCCGCGGGTTCGAATCCCGCCCCTTCCGCCATTTTCTTTCCGCTCTCCGCTCTCCGCTCTCCGCTCTCCGCTCTCCGCTCTCCGCTCTCCGCT
>JBMTBF010000159.1:0-3971 GCA_049429585.1 Terrimicrobiaceae bacterium
GCTGCTCGCCGCGCCAGTTCGGGTTGCCGAGTTTGTCGAGCACGCCGAAAACCTCACTGGGCACGGGCACGACGACATCGTCGATGGATTGGGCGGGAAATTCTTTGAGATCGATAGAGTCGGCGGGCTTTTGGGCCGTGCAAACGCCGGTGAGGGCCGCCGCGCAGAGCAGGGAAGACACCGTTTTCGGTAAAGTCGGCATTTTCAAAATTGAGCGTTGTTGTGCCACCGGGCACGGGTTAGAACTCGGTCGCAGAATCTGGAATGAATCCCGAAAGATTACAACATCTTCTTCAGGCCGCCAAAGGCCGCCGACTCCTCGTTATCGGGGATGTGATGCTCGATGAATTCGTGTGGGGCAAAGTCTCCCGCATCTCGCCGGAGGCCCCGGTGCCGGTCGTCGAGGTCCACGAGGAAACCTGTTACCCCGGCGGAGCGGCGAATGTCGCCCGCAATCTCAGCCCTTTCTGCGCGGAGGTGCATCTGTGCGGCCTCGTCGGCAGCGATTCGCACGCCGAAAAGCTCCGTAGTCTGCTCGCTGCCGAGAGGATTTCCACCGGCGCCCTTGTCGCCGATCCCACACGCTCGACGATCGTGAAAACCCGCATCGTCGCCCGTCAGCAACAGGTCGTTCGCGTGGACCGCGAACGCCGCAGCCCGGTGGGCGTCGAGGTTTTGGAGAGAGCCTGCGCGGCGATCGAGGAGCTTTTGCCGCAGGTGGACGCCGTGATTTTCGAGGATTACGGGAAGGGTTTTCTCGGCCAGGAACTCAAAGACCGCGCGACCCAAATGGCCCGCCACGCCGGAAAGTATCTCTCGGCAGACCCGAACCCGACCAACCCGCTCGACTGGCGCGGAGTCGATCTTTTGAAGCCCAACCGCTCCGAGGCGTTCGCCATGGCCGGCCTGCAGGATCCCGGCGCCGCCGAGAATCCTCTCAATGACCTGCCGCTGCTCGAAACCGGCTCGATTCTTTTGAAAAAATGGGACCTCGCCTCGTTGCTGATCACGCTCGGCGAGCACGGCATGATCCTCTTTCGTCGCGGCGCGGAGCCGTATCACACCCCCACGCGGGCGAGGGAGGTTTTCGATGTCTCGGGCGCGGGCGACACGGCGATCTCGCTCTACACTCTGGCGATTTGCGCCGGGGCCACACCCGCCGAGGCGGCGGAGATTTCCAACCACGCCAGCGGCGTCGTCGTCGCCAAGCTCGGCACCGCCACGCTCACCGCGCAGGAGTTGATCGAGGCGTTTCACAACCATGAGTGACCGCCGCGCGGTATTCCTCGATCGCGACGGCACGCTGATGGAGGAGGTGAACTACTGCAACGACCCCGAGACCGTTCGCGTCTTTCCCGGCGCCCTCGAGGCGCTTCAGCATTTGCGCGAAGTCGGCTGGTTGACGATTGTCGTCACCAATCAAAGCGGCCTCTCGAAAGGCAAAATCACGCCCGAGGAATACGAGGCGGTGAATGCCGAATTCCTCCGTCAACTCCCCGGCGCCATCGATGCGGTGTATTTCGCCCCAGACCATCCCGAAAACCCCACCCCCCGCCGCAAGCCCGGCACCGGAATGTTGGAAGAAGCCGCGCGGGAATTTGGGATCGACCTCTCTCGGAGTTGGATGATCGGAGACAAGGCGATCGATGTGGAATGCGGACGCCGCGCCGGCTGCCAAACGATCCTCGTTCGCACCGGCTACGGCGCGAATCTGGAAAACACCGGCGCCGACTTCGTGCACGAGGGAGTCGTCGCAGCTCTGGAAATGATTCACACGCTGAGCTAAAGGCACAGATCGCCTGTGCTCCCTCTTAACGGAAGAGGCAATCCGAGTTTCATAGGATCGTATGTCATCTGCGACATTGCTGGCTGAGATCGAGAGCGCCCCGGAGGAAATCCGAAACGAGGTCATGGCTTTTCTTTCGTTCCTGAAAAGCCGGCACTCGGCAGATTTGTCATCCCGGGAATCCCTGTTGCCTCTGGCCGAGACCGCTTGGGCGGCTGATTGGTCTTCACCCGAGGAGGATGAGGCGTGGAAGGACTTGCAGGTGGCGATGTGCTGCTATTCCAGATCACCAGCAAACCTTCGACTCACGGGGCCGCATTGCCATTGGTTGAGGCAGATTTTTTTGAAGGAGGACTACCGATGGAAAGTTTTGTTTTGCCACAGCGTTGGGTTACGGCGAGCAGTGCCGTGATCCGTCGCCTGGCAGGAAAAATCAGCGCCCAAAAACTCGGGGAAATACGGGTAGCCGCCTGTGAAGTGGTTCAAGGTAATACCATTGTCTCCCGGAAATCCGACTTTTGATTGTTTAAGCGAAGGGCGGGTGTCGGTTATTCCCCCCGCGAGATTTTCGTCACGCTTGCCTCAGCCGCGCCAATCGACAAGAAACCCCGGCCAGTTGCCTTCGTGTTTGGTGGGGATCGTGTGGGGCTGGGCGGAGACCCGGCCGGCGACCAGTTCGTGGGTGCGCTCGCCGAGAACGATTTCGCCGCCTTTGGCTCCATCGCAATACCTCGCCGCCATGTTCACCGTGTCGCCGATCACCGTGTATTCGAGGCGATCCTCGGAGCCGATGAAGCCGTGGAGGACTTCGCCTGTGAAGACCCCGATGCCGAGTTCGCAGACCGGCAGGCCCATCGCCGAGCGGCGGCCGTTCACTGCCGCCATCTGGCGCTGCATGTCGATGGCCGCGAGTGTGGCTTGGTGGGCGTGGTCCGGAGCGGGCTCGGGGCTTCCGAAGACCGCCAGGATCGCGTCGCCGATGAATTTATCGATCGTCCCGTCGTGCCGGAAAATCTCGTGCCCGAGTTCGTGGAAGTAGTCGTTGAGCATTTCCACCACGGCTTGCGAGTCCATCTTCGCGGTGGTGCGGGTGAAGCCCCGCAGGTCCGAGAGCAGGATGGTGACATCCGACTTCTCGCCGCCGGGTTGCAGGCGGCCGGCGCGGGATTTTTCCAGGAGCCGCCGCCGGATTTTCGGGGAGAAATTCGCCAGCAGGTTCTCGAGCGTGCGGTTGTTCTCCACGATTTCGTTTTGGAGCATTTGGTTCGCCACCGCCGAGGCCGCGTAGTGCGCCACCGAGATGAGGAAACGCAGGTCGTCGTCGGTGAACGCTCCCTTCCGGTCGGGGTTGTCCACAAACAACACCCCGATCGTTTCATCGTTCCACAGCATCGGCGCGAACATCCCCGTGCGGATGCGGATCGAGGCGATGCTGGCCGAGAAATCCTCGGTCTCGCTCTCGTTGTCTCCCCAAATGAATCCGCTCTGCTCCTGGGCCGCGCGCAGGATGAGAGTCCGGCTGATTGGCGGCGCCGTTTCGGGCACGCTGGCCCGCACCGCGAGGTTTTGCTTCGTCTCATCCCGGATCAGCAACGCCCCGCGCACCGCACCCGGGATCAACTTCATCACGCGGTTCAGGATCAAGCCGAAGAGCCGCTGGGTATCCTTCTCCGCCGCGAATTGCAGCGGCAGTTGGTAGAGCATTTCCAAGCGATCCTTCATCCGTTGATCCACGCCCTCCACCGCTGGTGCCAGATGCGAGCGGGCGCTGAGTGTGAGGCCGATCGTATCGGAAATTTCCCCTGCCGCCTCTTGGGTGGGGCGGGCGGTTGGCACCGGCAGGATCCGCACCGAGAGATGCGCCAGGCCCAGCTCCAGCGGGAGGGAAAAACGCCTCGCCGCCTGGATGATCTCGTCCCCCACGAAAGTCCCCGCCGAGCTTCCCAAGTCCTCGATCGTGACATGCCCCTGCTCCACCACCACGCGGCAGTGTCGGCGCGACACGCCCGGCGAAGGCACCACCAGATCGCACCCCGCGTCGCGCCCCATTGTGTAGGTGCCGGGCGATACATCGCGGATGTGTTGCCGGCCCTCGTCGTCGGTGATCAGGAATCGGATTTGGCTCATGGGTTGTTTTGCTGTGTTGGTTGGGGGGTAGCACAGGCGTCCCGCCTGTGATCGTGAT
>JBMTBF010000160.1:0-3967 GCA_049429585.1 Terrimicrobiaceae bacterium
GACTTCGCGGTGTCGAGCAGGCGGTTGGCTTGTTGTTTTTGGACCTCGACGGGCAGGCCTTGCTTGGAGGGGAAATTGATGTTGTGGACGGAGGCGATCCAGGCGCCTTGGAGGTCGGCGCGGGCTTGGGTGGCGAGGGTGAAAAGAGCGGCGATGACGGGCAGGAGTCGTTTCATGGTTTCAATAAACAAAGGATTCGCGGGGAGGTTCGGTTTCGGTGACGGATTCGGCGATGACGAGCGGGGTTCGGCGCCCCCCCTCGACCGGGAAAGTGGCTTTGCCGCGCACCTTCACCCAGGTCATCTCGGGAAAATTGGTGCCCTGGTTTTCCTGAATCGCAATTGCGACCGGACGGGCATCGGCGGCGCAGCACATCACGAACATGCGAACGAGCCGGAAGCGGTCGCCCGAGGAATTGCCGGTGCGGGCGGGGAGGAATTGGCCGACGAGTTCCACCTCCTGGTTTTCAAAATCGCCGCGCAGGTCGTCATCACCCGATGCGTAAACGAGGTCGATCAGTTCGGCGAGGATTTGGCCGGAGTCGTTTTTTTTGAGGTAAAGCGAGGGGTCCATCAGGGTGGATTCACTGATGGAGCCATCGTGGTTCGGCAACGCCGGCTCCAAGGCGGGGGTGTAGCCTGGCAGGTCGGCGATGTCGCTCACGACGCCCCGGTTTTTGATTGCCGTGGCCCCGAAGCTGCTTTGGGAGATTTTGGTCGCGGCTAGAAGCGGAATGACGAGGATCAAAAGCGAGGTGATTCCACCGCTGAACGATCCTCCCGCGTGATCATGCTCCTCGCAACAATGGTCGCACTCCTGGTCTTTCGGGAAGGTCAGTAACATGGCAACCGAAAGGAAAACCAGAACCCCGCCCGAGATCGCCACATAGGGGTGAAAGGCAGGGTGGAGATAGGACGCGATGCGACCAGACAGTTGAAAATAGAGCAACACGACGCCCCAAACCATCAACACTCCGGAGGTGCAAAATCGGGAGGCGGTTTGGTTCATAGGCCAATGACGGATAGCCTCACGCACAGGAGGCCAATCAAGACAAACAGGCCGATGGCGAGCCCCAGAACAAAGCGTTTTGTGAAAACCGCGCTGTAGATGAACAGGAGTTTCAAATCCATCATGGGACCGAATACCAGAAACGCCAGCTTCGCAACCGCTGGAAACGAAACGAAAGTTGCGGCGATGAAGGCGTCCGAGGAACTGCAAAGCGAGAGCACGCCGGCGAGGGTCATCATCGAGGGAACAGCCAGCCAGTCGTTCAAAGCCAGCGGGAGGAAGATTTCCTGATTCACTGCCGTGCCGAAGACCGAAGCCACGGCGACGCCGAGGATGAAGTAGACCATCACATCCAAAAAATCCCGCACGCCGGAGTTCATCGCGCCCACGAGGCGTTGCCTGAAGGGCTCGGGGGCGTGGTGGTGGTCATGGGGCGGGTGGTCGAGCCCGGCGAGAATTTTACTCCGGAGCACGGCAGTGAGAGGGAGATTCAGGACGGCAAATCCGATGAGAACCGCGACGAAGTAGCCGAGACCGAGTCGGAGGACGGTGAATTCCTCCGCTCCCTGGCCCCGGAAGGCCGCGTAGGTGCTCACGGCCACGATGGGGTTCACAATCGGCGCGGCGAGCATGTAGGTGATGGCGTTCGAGACCGGCAGGCCCTTGGCGATCAGGCGGCGGATCACCGGGACGATGCCGCATTCGCACATCGGAAAAACCAGGCCGAGCGAGCCACTCAGGCAGATGCCGAGGAAGGCGCTCCGGGGCAGGAGGCGTGTCATCACGCGCGAGGGGAGGAATTGGTCGATCAAGCCAGAGAGTAGAGTGCCGAAAAGAATGAAAGGCACGCCCTCGAGCAGCACACTCAGGAAGGAATAGGAGAAGTCCGGGAGGCTGAAGGAGAACCAGTCGCCGCTCATCGGCAAGCTCCCGGCAATCACACGGCGACAGCCCCGATGGACTGCCGGTCTAAAGTCGGCTCAAGATCGGCAACGCGCGTGCGGGGCTTGCGACCGCGGCGGGGTTTTGGACTTACGCCGACTTCGCTATTCTTCGAGGTTTTATTGTGGCCATTGACGCCATTGACGCCATTGACCAAAGCGGGTTGTTGCGACGGGGTTTCCAGCGCGGCATCGAAGCCGGGAAAAACCGGTTGGGCAGGATCCATCGCCAGGGAGGCGGGAGTCTCAAGCGGCAAGGGAGTTGGGGCCTCAAGCGTCGCGGGGGAAGGAGCCGACTTGGCGGTCGCCAAGCGCTTGACGGGTTTTTTGCGGGCCACGGGCCGGGGTTTTGGCGCGGCGGGCTCTTTGCGTTTGGAAATCTTTTGGGGCTTGGCGGGCAGAAGTGCTCTCGCGCTCAAGAGGGTGGGGAGGGGGACAGCCTCATCCTCATAGCCCTCAAATTGGCGGGAGGGAGTTGGTCTGCCGCCGACCAAATCCGCGGCGGCTTCAAGCAGGCGGGTGACATTCGTCTCCCAAGTCGCATGGGCCTCGAAGCCTTCCCAGTTGGCTTCGGGAAGATCGCCATGCAGCAGAGTGGCCATTCCGTCCGCCACGGCTTCGCTGGAATCCGGTTCCACAAAAACCCCGAGTCCGAAGTGCTGCACGAGGTCGTGCATCGGGCTGTCGCCGCTGGAGGCCAGGACATATCGGCGGGCGTTGGCGGCCGTGGCGAGCGTGGCGGTTTGCGAGTGGAACCCGCCCGAGTAGGTTGAAACAATAAAATCAGCGGCCTCGAAGTAGCTTTGGCGTTTTTCGTCGGGAACAAACTCGTCACTGATGTAAACCCGCTTCGAAAGTCCCAGGTCGTCGGCGAGCATTTGGTAGTATTTCAGGGGGCGGTCGCGGTGGTTCGAGACGCGCCCGAGGATCACCAGGGCGGCTTGGGGGTTTTCCAACAATGCCCGGATGACGAGATCAAGGTTCTTGTGGTTGCGGATGTGACCGAAGGCCAGAAAGATTTTTTTTCCCCGGGCAACCTTCCACTTTTGGCGGATTTTTTTGGGGTTCTCGCGAATCTGAGCGGTTTTTTCGGGGCCAATGGGCACCTCGACCGTGCGGATGTATTTGGGCAACGGATTGTTGGAGGGAAGTCGTTTGTGGGCGACGGCGATCCGGAATGGTTTGTAGGAGAGGCTCTCGCCGAGTTTCTGCCACCATTTCGGGCCAAGATGGTGGTCGCGATTCGAAAAATGCAGATTCATCGCGTAGATGGTCTTGCGAAACAGAATCATCAAAAGGTGGGGCCACACCCAGAGAGGGCTTTGACTGTCCACATGGCTCGCCGACAGCACCAGGGCGGGCCGGTTTTTGTAAACTTCCAAAGCGAAGACCAACTGGTTGCGAACGGTCTGGAGCGCCTTGCCAATCTTGCGCGCGAAGGCGTTTGTGCGGTTCGTGGTGGCTCCTTCGGACATGCACGGAATCGTCGGGTAGGTGGCATTCCGCGAACGCAGGAAAGCGGGGCAGCAGAGGACAAGAATTTTAAGACCAAGATTCTGCAGTGCCGAGGCTTGCTCGTGCACATGGTCGGGAATGACGCCGTGCGATCCTGGACATTGAATCAGAATATCGACGGGGTCGTTGCTGGGCATGACGGTTGGAAAGTGAAAAGGCCGGTGCTGTTCGAATCAAAATCCCTGCCTGTTTGGCATTAAAGGCGTGGAACCGGTATGGGAAAAGAATTCCATGAGAGACCTAAACAATCGCCACGCGCCAAGGTGCCAGCAAGTTTTTTTTCCAGTGAGGATGCCTCGGTCTCAGGCCTGACGACTGCCATGGCGGGGGAATTTTTTCCTGCATCTGGCTGGCCGATTTGGTAGCCACTCTATGATGAAACATCCCGGATTTCTGCTGCTGGCGATGCTCGTATATTTCGGCCCTGGCGCGCGTGCGGACTTGGAAACCAACGCCCGCTGGCTGGCTTCGCAGGGGATTGGGTATTCGCGGCCATGGGTTCC
>JBMTBF010000161.1:0-3962 GCA_049429585.1 Terrimicrobiaceae bacterium
GTGACTTTTGTGATCCACAAGCCGCGATGAAACCCCGGTTCGCGTTGGTCGACTGCAACAATTTCTATGCCTCTTGCGAGCGCGTCTTCGATCCGCGCCTGATCGGGCGTCCGCTGGCGATTTTGAGCAACAACGACGGCTGCGTGATCGCGCGCAGCGAGGAGGTGAAGCAGCTCGGCGTGCCGATGGGCGCCCCGGCGCATGAGCACAAGGCGACCTTCGAGAAGAACGGCGTGGTGGTGATGAGTTCCAACTACGCGCTCTACGGCGATATGTCGGCGCGCGTGATGGAAACGCTCCGCCCGTGCGTGCCGACGATGGAGGTCTACTCGATCGACGAGGCGTTTCTGGCGCTCGAGGACTGGCAGGGCGTTGAGTTCGCTCGGGAAATGCGAGCGCGCGTTCGACGATGGACCGGGATTCCCGTCTCGATCGGCATTGGCCCGACGAAGACGCTCGCCAAAATCGCCAACCGCCTCGCCAAAAAAACGCCGGAACTCGGTGGCGTGCTGGATTTGGAAGCCGTGCGGGACATCGACGAATTGCTCGCCCGCGTTCCCTGCGGGGACATCTGGGGCATCGGGAAACGGCTCGCCATCCGCCTTGCAGCGGGAGGCATCCGCACCGCCTGTGAATTGAAGCACGCCGAGGCGGCCTGGGTTCGAAAAACCCTCGGCGTCGTGGGTGAGCGCATCCTGCGCGAGTTGCAGGGCGTTTCGTGCCTGGCGCTCGAGGAGGTGCCCGCGCCAAAAAAAGGCATCGCCTCGGCGAAGTCCTTCGGCAGGCCGGTGGAGTCTTTGAGGGAACTCGAGGAGGCGCTTGCCACCTACACCGCGCGGGCGGCCGAGAAGCTCCGCAGCGGGCGGCTTTTGGCACGGCAGGTCCATGTTTTCGTGGCAACCAATCCATTTTCGGCCAATCAGCCCCAATACAGCGCCGGGGCGCAAACCACGCTTGTCCGCCCGAGCAACCACACGCCGGACTTGATCGAGGCCGCGCTGGAGTTGTTGCGGGAAATTTACCGGCCCGGCCACCAATACAAAAAGACAGGCATTTTCGTGACGGATTTGATCGCGGAGGCGGATCTTCAACCCGATTTGTTCGATGCAGCGCCAGAGACCGCCGGGCGCGTTCGCGAGCTTGACCAGATCGTGGACGGCCTCAATCGCAAGCTGGGACGAAATGCCATCCGCTATGGCTCGATGGGCGTGAAATCGCGCTGGGCGATGCGCCAAGAGCGGCGCTCGCGGAAATTCACCACGCGCTGGGACGAATTGCCTGTGGCGAAAGCCTGACCGATCCGTGTTTTGAAAAAAACTACTTCGCGAGGATTTCCTCGAATCGCTTGGCTTTCGCGTCCCACACACCGGTTTCGGCCGGTTCGTAGGTGAGGATTTCAAAGGAATTCCGGAGAAGCTCGCGACCGTCGGCAAGCGAGGAGATGTCACCCGAGGCGATCATTTGGGCAAGGACATTGCCGGCTGCGGTGGCTTCAACCGGGCCCGCTTCCACGCGCAGGCCGGTGGCGTCGGCGGTCATTTGATTGAGAAGACGGTTTTGGCAACCGCCGCCGACGATGTTGAGCGTGCCGGGCATTTCGGGAACGAGCGCGGCGAGACGCTTGACCATGAGGCGGTATTTGAGGGCGAGGCTTTCGAGGATCACACGGATCAACTCGGCGTCGTTCGCCGGAGCGGTCTGGCCGGTTTTTTCGATCCAGTCGCAGATCGCCTTCGGCATGTCGCAAGGCTTCTGGAACTCGGGGGCGTCGGGGTTGATGAACGCCGGAGCCTTCGCCGAGGCGGCCAATTCGACCATCGTGCCGTATTCGAGGTTTTTGCCCTGCTCGGCCCAGACGCGGCGGCATTCCTGCAGGAGCCACATGCCGGCGATGTTTGTAAGAAAGCGTGTGCGGCCCTCGAGGCCCTGTTCGTTTGAAAAACCGGCATCGCGCGCGGCGGCACTGGTAACCGGGCGGCGGAGTTCGATTCCAAGGAGCGACCAGGTCCCCGAACTCAGGAAGAGCGGATGGCCGAGCGACGGCGCGCCAGCCACAGCGGATGCGGTGTCATGGCTTCCGCAGGTGCAGACATTGACGCCTTTCAGGCCGGTTTCGGTGGCGATCGCGGGGGTGATTTCGCCAAGCACGCGGCAGGGTTCGGTAACCGGCGAGAGGAGCAGGGTGGGGATGTTCAACTCCGCAGCCAACTCGACATCCCACTCGGGCGATCCGGCAAAGAGCAGGCCCGAGGTGCTCGCGATCGTGCGCTCGATGGCGCGCACACCGCTGAGGCGGTAGTTGATGTAGTCCGGCATGAAGAGGATTTCGTTCGCCTTGCGCAAACGCTCGCCGTTCCGCGCCACTTCGGCCATGAGCTGATAGATAGTGTTGAAAAACATCGGCTGGATGCCGGTCCGATCCCAGAGCCTGTGAGCGCCGAGGGTTTTATCGGCCTTCACCATCAGACCATCGGTGCGGGAATCGCGATACATCCAAGGGGGATTCAGAGGCTTTCCAGCATCGTCGAGGATCACATAATCCACGCCCCATGTATCCACCGCCACGGAGACGATATCGCCACCGAAACGCTCGGCGGCCGTGGCCAGACCCTTTTTGATTTCCTCAAATAGCCCTTCGGCATCCCAGTGCCAGCCATCCGCCATTTCCACGCCGCTATTGGCGAATCGGGCAACTTCCTCGATTTCGAGGCGTGTGCCATCGTAATGCCCGGCCATCACGCGGCCGCTGGAGGCTCCAAGATCAATCGCCAAATGGGTTTTGCGTCGGTTTTTCATAAAGGGATTTGCTTTGGGATACAGATTCGGGGATTTTTATAAAGGGCCGATGATGCTAGAAAGTTTTTCCAACTCGGCAATCAAAAAGACCTCGGATGGAGGAGTGATGAAAATGATTGCTTTCGATCATTTTTTGGAGAAATTCGATGAAATATGAGGGTTCCCCTGCACATAGTGGAGGCGCGCCGGGACAAGCTGGCGAATCTAATTGAAACCCACCGCTACTTGCCGTTGAGGGAGTTGTGTGATCGGTTGGGTGTTTCCGTGGCGACTGCCCGCCGCGATTTGGCGGAACTCGCGAAGCGGAATGTCGTGAAGCGCACCCATGGCGGGGCTTTGGCGGAATACAACGAGCGGTTTCCCTCCTTCAATGAACGCCGCTCGCTCGGCGGCGCGGGAAAACAAAAGGTCGCCAAAGCCGCCGCTCGCTTTATTGAACCTGGCGGGACTTATTTTCTCGACTCGGGAACGACGATTTTCGCAATGGCGGAATTCCTCCGCGATGCGCCCGTGGTGCCAGCAACGATTGTTACTTCGAACCTGCCCGTAGGGGAGCTCTTGGCGGGCGTCGAGGGCCTGAGTGTCTATCTCACCGCCGGCCAAATCCTCGGTCGGCAGTCCGTGCTGCTCGGTGAAACGGCCCTCCACAGCCTGGAGTTTTGGAATTTCGACATCGCGTTTCTTTCCGCCGAGGCCGCCAATGCGGACGGGGTTTGGAATTCTCAAGAGGCGATTGTCGAGATGCAGCGCGTGGCGATGGATCGCTCGAAACGGGTTTTGCTTTGCCTCGATGATTCCAAGATCGGAGCCACGGCACCGCAGTCGCTCGTCGGGTGGGATCGCGTCGATATTTTGCTCACGGATGCGAAACCCGACCGCCTCCGCCGCGCCGAAATCCTCCCCGGATTTTCCGGTATCATCGACTGCCAAGCCTCTCCGCCACTGCCTCCGCGGTCTGTTGGCAATGCCTCGGAACTCCCGGTTCACTTCCTCTAAAACCACCTCCGAAATTTTTTTGAAAAATCCCATTGACGAACCGCTCACAATTTATATGATCGGTTTCGTTCATTAAATTTCTCTCTCGAAAAAATGTCCTCTCCCGCCGCCCAAGACCGCTCTGTGGTTGAGACCCTCGTCCGCGAGGCGCTTTTCCGCCAACTCGGCAA
>JBMTBF010000162.1:0-3952 GCA_049429585.1 Terrimicrobiaceae bacterium
AACGCCCTGATGAATGAAGGCTTCATGGAGGACGGCATCGCGGAGTTCAAAAAAATCCCTTCCCAGGAGGTCAACGCCTACGAGGAGGGTGTCTTTCGCACAGCAGAAGCGCTCAAGGTCATGGAGGAAATCGACCAATACCGCGACTTCATGCAGGAGTTTGTGGACAAGTATCCGCGTTCCACGCGAGTCGGCGAGGCGATCGGAAACCTCGGCTGGTATTGGCGCCAGCAGGAACAACCCGAAAAAGCCCGGGAACTCTACCGCAAAGCCATTCTCGATCTCGGCAACGACCCGGCGATCCGCTCGGTCGACGACCTCTTTCCCGCCCTTGCCCGTCTGCACCGCGGCCCCGAGGAGTCCGCCCAATACCTCACCTGGCTGCGCGACCAAACCGCCGAGGCCGAAAAAAACAAAGCGCGGATTCTGCAAATCCGCTTCCTTTGGGCGCAAGCGCAGGCTCTCAAGAAATCGGATCCCGCGCAGTCGCTGAACCTCCTCACCCAAGCCGCCGCCCAAACCGATGTGCGCGAGGACAACCCAGCCCTGCTGGTGGACTTCGCCAATGCGCTGCTCGAGGCCGGTAAGGAGAAAGACGGCGAGAAGATGCTCCGCGACACCCTGCGCTGGAATCCCCGTGCGCTGCAGAAGGACCGCATCCTCGCAGCCCTCGGCGACATCGAACTCCGGCGCGGGAACGAGAAGGAAGCCCTCGCCCTCTACACCCGGTTCGAAAAGGAAAACCTCGGGTCCGCCATTTTCGGCCCGACGATGCTCTCGAAAGCCAAGCTCCACGGCAAACGCGGCGAGAACGCGCAAGCCCGCCAAACTCTCGATGCTCTCCTCGCCTCCGAAAATGTGCGTTCCGACCTGAAGGCCGAGGCGCTCTTCACGATGGGCGATCTTTACATGAGGGAAAACAACCCCGCCAAGGCCGTGCCGTATTTCATCCAGGTCTACAACATGTATGGACGCTGGAAGCCCTGGGTGGCGAAGTCCTACCTGCAAAGCGCCGAGGCTCTGGCGAAGCTTCAGGAAACCGACAAGGCCCGCCGCACTTTGCAGGAAATGCTCGAGAAGACCGAACTCGAGGAATTGCCCGAATTCCCGCTCGCCAAGGAACGCCTCCAAGCCCTCGGCGGTCCTCTCCCGAAACCCCTGCCCGAAGGGCCAGCCGCCGCGCCTGTCCCTGCCAACGGATGAAAGCCACCGCGCTCGCCCTCCTCTTCGCCACCGCCATGCCGCTGCTGGCGCAGGATGTGATATTGATGAAAAACGGCTCACGCCGTGTGGGGGAGATCGCGTCCGCCGATGAGACCACCCTGCGACTTCGGGTTTCGCTTGAAACCGGCCCGGGCACATCACCCGCAGGAGCGCCCTCGGCCTCCGTCGGCATTCCCCGGGTGGACATCGAGGCGATCGAGTTTCAAGCCGACCCCGGGCGTGACGAACGCCTTCGCTCCGCCACCCCCGCTCAGATTTCCGAGCTCGAGAGTGATTGGAAAAAAACCGAGCCATGGATTTCCGCTCCGCGCTCCCAGGCGGGAGCGGTCGGCTGCAAGCTCGGCGACCTCCTGCTCGCCACCAAGGATCCCGCCAAAGCCACCACCGCGCTGGAGCTTTTCACCCGCATCGAGCAGAAATCCTGGAGCGAGCAGGACAAAGTCCGTGCCAAGCAAGGCCGACTTCGTGCCATGGTCGCGACGGGCCGGGCCGCGGAGGCGATCGACCAGGCCAAACAACTCGCGGCGGAAACCGAGGACCCCGAAATCCTCATCGAGGCGAATTACATCATGGCCCAAGCCGCCGAAGCCGAATTCAAGGCGTTCCTCGAGGAAAATCCCCGCTGGGAGCAGGACCCGTATGTCATCGACCGGCGCCACCGCCTCTACAACCGCGTTCTCCAACTCTACCTCTACCCGAGTCTCTTCCACGGCTCCGATGACGCCCGTTCCGCCCGAGGCCTGTGGGGAGCCGTGAGTGTCTATCGCACCTCGAACCAACTCCCCCTTGCCATCGAAACCTCACGCGACATCAGCATTCTTTACCCCGCGACCGGCGAGGCCAAACTCGCACAGCAATTCCTCACCTCCCTCAAGCCCGAGGAACTCGCCAGCGACTTCGAAGCCGAGGCCCGCAAGGAACTCGCCGAAGGAAAGGTCACCCCCCCGGAAGCCGAACCGGAACCCACTCCCCAGCCCGAATCCACGAAACCCGAACCGAGAAAAAGAAAAAAAACAAATCAACCATGAAGACCAAACGCCTCATCGCCATCGCCTGTCTGGCAGGTGCCGCCTTCGCATGCATCCCCCATTTGACAGCCCAGGACGCGGCCTCCGCCCCGCCCTCCAGCCCCGCCACCCCCGCGCCTAAGGACAAGACGCTCCTGGACACATTCAACTCCGGCGGGCCGCTCATGTGGCCTCTGCTGCTTTGCTCGATCGGAACGGCGGCCGTGGGCATTTACTGCTTCCTGCAAATCAACGGCAAAAAAATGATGCCCAACACGCAGGTCGAGGCCGTCGGGCAATTCATGCAGGCGCGCGACGCCTCCTCCGCCTACGCGCTCTGCCACAGCCAGCCCAATGTCTTCGCCAACACGATCGCCGCGGCGATGCTCAAGGTGAATTTCGAACGCGATCTGGCGAACAAGGCCTCGATGGAGCAAGCCGCCGGCGAGACGCTCGCCAACGAGGAAACGAAGATCAACATCTGGGTGAACTACCTCAATGTCTTCGCCACCATCGGCCCCATGCTCGGCCTGTTGGGAACCGTCACCGGCATGATCGCCTCCTTCGACATGCTCGCCGCGGGAAAATCCGAACCCGCCGACCTCGCTGGCGGCATCGGCGAGGCGATGACCACCACCGCCGCCGGACTGCTCGTGGGCATCCCCGCGATGTTCCTGTATTTCTACTTCCGCAACCTCCTCCAGGTGCAGGTGGCGAACATCCAGAAACGCGTCACCTTCATGCTCGATCTGCTCTCGGGCGAAATCAAACTCGAGGGCTCCGCCGCCGAATACGAGCAACCTTCCCAGTAATATCCCCTCCGTGTCCTCCATGTTCTCTGTGGTCAATCATTCGGATTCATGAAACTCGCCAAAAAACAGGAAGACGAAATCGGGTTCCAACTCGCCCCGATGATCGACATGACCTTTCTGCTCCTGATTTTTTTCATGGTGACCACCAAGATTTCCAAGGAGCAGGTGAAGGTGGATATCAAACTCCCCACCGCCGCGAATGCCACGATCCCGAGCGATCTCTCCAACCGCGACATCATCTCGATCGATGGCGATGGCGTGTATTACATCGGCCAGCGAAAATCCGACAAAAAGGAACTGACCGCATATTTGAAGGAGCGCTTCAAGGTCACACCGCCCCTGCGGATTTATGTCCGAGCCGACAAGAACACCCCCGGCAAGCAGATCAAGGAACTCATGCGCATCGCCAGCGAGGCCGGTGCGGTGAATGTGATTTTCGGAACCTATCAAGACTAACCCCCATGCAACTGCGCCGCAAAGACACCCAAACCGTCGAAATGCAGATGGGCCCGATGATCGATATGGTGTTCCTCCTACTGGTTTTCTTCATGGTCTCGGCCAAGCCGATCAAGCAGGAGAGCGATGTGAATATCGGCCTGCCCGGCACCGTGGCCCAGGAGGAGGTACTGGACATCCCCGATGAACAGCGAATCAAAATCGAGGCTGATGGCACGATCATCCTGAACGACCAACCGCTCGAGGCTCCACAGAACCTCCACTTGCCGAATCTCACCGCCACGCTGAAGCGGTTCAAGGAATCTGCGGACGCCAACAAAAGCGAGGCCCTCGTCACCATCGACCCGGACGATCAGGCCCACCACCAGCGCATCGTCGCGGTGCTGAATGCCTGCGCCGTCGCCGAAATCACCGGAGTCACCTTCGCCGACTCCTCACAGGAGGAGGACTAGC
>JBMTBF010000163.1:0-3944 GCA_049429585.1 Terrimicrobiaceae bacterium
GAGATCATCCGCGAAGGCCTGCGCGTATCCGATGTGCCGCTCGACCAGTTGCCGCTCCAGGCGGGAGACAAGCTCGTTCTGAAAGGTCTCGCGCGCGATGTCGCCGCGATCCGGGAGAGTGGCGATCTCCTTTTTGAAACCGGGCAGGAGCCCGCGGATTCCAGCCGCCGCGAGGTCCGCATGGTCGAGGCGATTATTGGCCCCGACTCCCCCATGCTGGGCAAGACCATTTCGGACCTTGGCCTCCGCCGGAACTTCGGCGTGATGGCCGTGGCTCTGCACCGCCAAGGTCAAAACCTCCTGGATCAATTCGCCACGATCCCGCTCGAGTTCGGCGACACGGTTTTGTTTGAAGGCCCGGCAACGAACCTGGCCCGCCTGCGCGAAGAGGATGATTTCCTCAGCCTCAACGAATCCACCCATAAGCCGTTCCGCACCTCGAAGGCCGCGATCGCGATTGGCGTGATGGCGGGAGTGGTCGCCCTTTCCTCCCTCGAGGTCATGCCGATTGTGTCGCTCGCCTTGATTGCGGCGGTGATTGTTGTTTTGGCAGGTTGCCTCGATCCAGCCGAGGCCTACGAGAGTATCGATTGGTCGATCCTGTTGTTGATCGTGGGAATGCTCGGACTGGGCGAGGCGCTCGGCGAAACGGGGGCGATCACCTTGATCACGAAACATATCGTCGATTCCTTTGGAGGCATGGGGCCACATATCCTGTTGGCTTCCGTCTATCTCTTCGCCGCAGTCCTCACGGAATTCGTCACCAATAACGCCGTGGCGGTCATTTTAACGCCGGTCGTCATCGCGTTGGCGGAATCGCTGGGGATTTCCCCGCGTCCATTTCTTGTGGCGGTGATGTTCGCCGCCAGCGCGAGCTTTTCGACCCCGATCGGCTACCAGACGAACACCTATGTCTTCGGCGCCGGCGGTTACAAATTCTCCGACTTCGTCCGAATCGGCCTGCCGTTGAATATTACCCTCTTTTCCGCAGCGATCTTCCTCATCCCCTATTTCTGGCCGTTCCTGCCGAAGTGATTCCAAAGATGTCGTTGCGGGCTCGGACGAATTCTGGAAAAACCGCCCCGATGAACAGCGTGCGTGTGCGAGTGCCGGCGACCTCGGCGAATCTGGGACCGGGCTTTGACAGCCTCGGCGTCGCCCTGCGGCTCTACAACACGACTACTGTCGTTCGCGGCCGCGGACCAGTCATCGGCGACATGGCCAGCGCGGCGGCAGATTTGTTTTTCAGCAAAACCCAAACGAAACCCTTTGCGTTCCACTGGAGCGTCGAGGGCGATGTCCCCCGCTCGCGCGGCCTCGGCAGCAGCGTCACCGTGCGGCTCGGTGTTTTGCATGGTCTCAACGAACTCGCGGGACGCCCGCTGAAACGCCACGGGGTCTTTGAACTTTGCACGGAACTCGAAGGCCATCCCGACAATGCGGCGCCCGGCGCCTTCGGCGGGTTCTGCGTCGCTCCCGCAAAAGGCCCGGTGCAGAGCTATGTCGTCGGGGAGGATTTGGCATTCGTGTTTCTGATCCCGGCGCACGAACTCGAGACTGAAAAAGCCCGCAACCTCCTGCCAAAAACCATCCCGCTCGCCGACGCCATTCTTTCCGCCGGCAACGCCGCCGCCATTGCGGGAGCCTTTGCCAGCGGTGACTATAAAAAACTGTCCGGCTGCTTCGGCGACCGCTTCCACCAGCCTTATCGCGCGAAGGTCCTGCCGTTCCTCGACCGTGTGATTGAAGCGGGCACCGCCGCCGGCGCGCTCGGCGGCTGGCTCAGCGGCGCGGGTTCCGCTGTCGCCTGCGCCACGCTCGTGCGACCAGACCGCGTGGCGAATGCCATGGCTTCCGCCTGCGACCTCGACGCCGCCTGCGCCATCGTCCTCCGCGCCGACAACCAAGGCGTGCGAATCCTCAAATGAGACGCTGGATCGAGGGCCTCGAAACCTTCGCCATCGATGTCATTCTCGAGCGCCGCGCGGGTAAGCGCGCCGGCATCCTGCGCGTCCTCCTCTCGGGCCTCTCGAAAATCTACCGCGCCATCGTCCAAGCCCGCCTCGCGCTCTATCGGAATCGCATTTTCCGCAGCCACTCCCACGGCGTGCTGGTCATCAGCGTGGGCAACCTCACGGTCGGCGGCACCGGAAAAACCCCCGTCGTCGAAATGCTCGCCCGCGCGCTCCAACAAGGCGGGCGCCGCGTGGCGATCCTGAGCCGCGGCTACAAGAGTGTCCCCAAACCGCTCCTCCTGCGGATTGTCGACCGTTTCACGCGCCGGAAGAAGGTTTTCACCCCCCGCGTCGTCTCCGATGGCGTCTCGCTCCTGCTCGATTCGCGCACGGCCGGCGACGAGCCGTTCATGCTGGCGAACAACCTCCGCGGCGTCGTGGTGTTGGTGGACCGCGACCGCGTGCGCAGCGGCATCCACGCCATCGAGGAATTCGGATCCGATGTGCTGATCCTCGATGACGGCTTCCAGTATGTGAAAATGCGCCACGGCCTCGAGATCACGCTCATCGACCGCCAGACACCTTTCGGGAACGAGCACATGCTCCCGCGCGGCACCCTCCGCGAGCCGCCCGAAAACCTCCGCCGTGCCACCCACATTTTCCTCACGAAGTGCGACGGCTCGGACAACTCCGCAATCATCCAGCGCATCCGCCGCTACAACCGCACCGCCGACATCATCGAGTGCACCCACCGGCCGAAACACCTGAAGGATTTTGTCACCGGCGAGGTCCGCCCGTTGGAATATCTCAAGGGCCTGCGGATCGGGGCGCTGAGCGGCATCGCGGTTCCCGAGAGTTTCGAGCAAGCCCTCGCCGCGCTCGGCGCCGAGATCGAACTCACCCAGAGCTACGCCGACCACCACCGCTACTCGCTCAAGGAAATCGAGCGCTTCGTCCGCCGCTGCGCCCGCCGCAATGTCGATGCCGTTCTTACGACTGAGAAGGACGCCGTCCGCATCCCGCGCATCATGAACCCCGAGGTGCCGATCCTCTACATGCGCGTGGAAATCGAAATCCTCGCCGGTCAGGAAACCTGGACCCGCCTCGTCGAGCGTCTCACGCGTCCGAGGGGTTACGAGATCCCGGCGCGGATTTACTGAAAAAACGCCGTGTCGCCGCATGGCGCGCACGGAACATTCCCGCGAAAAACACCGGCATTGCAACCCGCGAGACCAAGCTCCCGAGCCAACTGCCTTTCAGTAAAAACTCAACGCGATCAGTCATGCGGCACCCGCCGGGCGAGGTTTCGAAAATGTGGCTGTGCCGCCATACGGCGAATGGCGAGCGGAGCGCGATGTCGAGAAGCAGTCGAGGGGGTTCGACCACCTCCCATTGTCCTGTCCAGCGGATCGGCAGGCCGAATTGCGAGGCGCGGATTTTGAAAATCCCGCCCGTCCGCGCGGTCTCCTCGCACTCGACCGACTCGACCCGCAGCGAGGCGGGAGCGATTTTCGAGATGTTGCGCGGGTTTTCATGGAAGAGGAACAACTCCTCCGCCGATGCGTTGATTTCCACCGAACGCTCGTAGATCACAGGTTTCACTGGGCAGTTTACGCTTGATTTCCCGGTTCCATCGGCAAATTTACCGCCCGCCTCGCGGGGTTCGTCCGAGATTTTCCTTGTTGCAAACCGCCGGGGCGCTCATTAGTGACATCCCAACCAACCTAAATCCCATGTCTGAAAAATCCATCGAAGAAAAAGTCAAAGATATCATCGTCGAGCAGCTTGGCGTGAACGCCGAGCAAGTCACTCCCACCGCCTCGTTCATTGAGGACCTCGGTGCGGACTCCCTCGACACGGTCGAGCTCGTGATGGCCTTTGAGGAGGAGTTCAGCGTGGAAGTTCCCGATGAGGACGCCGAGAAGCTCCAAAGCGTGGGCGATGTCATCAAATACATCGAGGAGAAGGCCGGCAAGTAAGCCGCTTCCC
>JBMTBF010000164.1:0-3932 GCA_049429585.1 Terrimicrobiaceae bacterium
CACGATAGATCCCCGGCCGTTCCAGGCCGCTCTCGCTCAAGCTGAAGCTCAATATGCCAGCGCGGTCGCCAAGGCCCAGCTCCAGCAGTTGACTCTCCAAAAACAAACCCAGCTCTACCAGACGAAGGTCATCAGCGAGCAGGAATACCAGACCTCCTATCAAGATACACAGGCCTCCTTGGCCAATGTCGGTGCCGCCCAAGCCGCCGTGCAGGCCGCCCAAGTCAATCTCGGCTACTGCACGATCACCGCTCCATTCGATGGAGTTGTGGGTGTCGCAGAAGCCCAGATCGGCGATCTCGTCGGGCCTGGTGGGCGTGTGAGTGTGCTGACGCAATCCTCGCAGATCGACCCGATGAAGATGAACTTCTTCATCACCGAGGCGGAATACCTCCAACTCGCTCCGCTCATTCAGCGTCTCGATGCCATGCCGAAAGAGGATCGCCGCGCCCGGCTCTCGCTCAAACTCGCCGACGGTTCGCAATACCCCGAGCTCGGCACCTATGATTTCGTCAACCGCCAGATCAACACCTCCACCGGCGCGATCCAGGTTACAGCCCTCTTCCCGAATCCTCAAAACATCCTCCGTCCCGGTCTCTTCGCTGCTGTCTCCGGCCCTGTGCAAATCATCGACGGTGCGCTGCTCGTTCCTCAAAAAGCCGCGGTCGAAATGCAGGGCACCTTCTTCCTTTCGTCCGTCCAAGACGATGGCACGGTGAAATCCGTTCCCGTAAAACTCGGCCCGATCCTCGGCCTCTGGCAGGTGGTCACTGGTCCTGTTTCGGAGGGGGAAAAAGTCATCGTCGAAGGGGTGGAAAAAGCCCGCCCGGGCATGAAGGTCAATGTCTCCGAATGGAAGGCGCCGCCGCCACCGGAGCTGCCGAACAGGCCAAATCCTCAAGCCACGCCCGAGCCCTCGCCCGCCGCCGCCAAGTAAGGATCGCCGACCATGTCGAATTTCTTCATCCGCCGGCCCATTGTGGCGATGGTCATTGCGATCATCACCGTCATTGTCGGTCTCGTTTCCATGGCGGGTCTGCCAGTCGCGCAGTTTCCGAACATCGTCCCACCGCAGATCCAAGTCTCGACCACCTATGTCGGTGCCGACGCGATCACCGTGGAGCAATCCGTCGCCACACCGATCGAACAGCAAATGAGCGGCGTCGAGGGGATGGAATACATGTATTCCATCAACGCCAACTCGGGCATCATGAGCCTGAATGTCATCTTCGGCACGGATACGGTGCCGACGACTGACCAAATCCTCGCCCAGATGCGGCAGACGCAGGCCTCGCCACAGTTGCCCGCCGAGGTGCGCAACTATGGAGTCACCGTCGAGCAATCCCTCTCCTCGCCACTCGGTGTGTTTGTGCTTTCGTCCCCCGGCGGCGAGTTCGACCCGACCTTTTTGGCGAACTACGCCTACATTAATCTCAACGACCCACTCACCCGCATTCCCGGCATCGGCAGCGTGAGTATTTTCGGTGCGGGCGAATATGCGATGCGCATTTGGGTGAAGCCCGACCGCCTCGCCACGCTGAATATCACCGTTCCCGAGGTCATTCAGGCAGTGAACGCCCAGAACAAGGTGAACCCCGCCGGACAGATCGGCGGCGAGCCTGTGCCGGAGGGCCAGGTTTTCACTTACACGGTGACGACTACCGGACGTCTCACCACGGTCGAGGAGTTTGAAAATATCGTGATCCGTGCCAATTCCGACGGATCGATCGTGAGGGTGAAGGATGTCGCCCGCGTGGAACTCGGCGGCCAAGTCTACAACATCCGTGGCCGCTTCCAGGGCCAGAACGCCTGCATCATCGCGGTCTATCAACTCCCCGGCTCGAACGCCGTGGACACCATGAAACAAGCTCGAGCGTTCTTTGAGCAGCAGTCCAAAATCTTCCCCTCCGGCCTCGAATACACCGTCGCGCTCGACACCACCTTGGCGATCACCGACGGCATGAAGGAAATCGTGAAGACCCTCTTCGAGGCCATGGCCCTCGTGATTCTGGTCGTATTTATCTTCCTGCAAGGCTGGCGCGCGACCCTGATCCCGCTCATTGCCGTTCCGGTTTCCTTGATTGGAACCTTCGCGCTCTTTCCGATGCTGGGCTTCTCGATCAATACCCTCTCGCTTTTCGGAATGGTGCTGGCGATCGGCCTGGTGGTCGATGACGCCATTGTCGTAGTGGAGGCCATTGAGTCCCACATCGAGGAGGGCTTGAGCCCGAAAGACGCGGCTATCAAAGCTATGTCGCAGGTGTCTGGCCCGGTCGTGGCCATCGCCCTCATTCTGGCGGCGGTGTTCATTCCGACTGTTTTCATCCCCGGCATCACCGGCGCGATGTATCAACAATTCGCCGTCACGATGGCCGTGTCGGTTCTCATCTCGGCCTTCAACGCGCTCTCGCTCAGCCCCGCACTCGGAGCCCTGCTCCTGCGTCCGCGCAAAGAGACCCGCGGCCCGCTCGGTGCGTTTTTCCGAGGCTTCAACAAATTCTTCGATACCGCCACGAATGGCTACACGGCCATCTGCCGCGGCCTGATCCGCAAGCTCGCGATTTCGATTCTGCTCCTCGTCGGGCTGGCCGTTGCCGCCGGAGGAATTGGTGGAACGATGCCCACCGCGTTTATTCCGGAGGAGGATCAGGGCTATCTCTTCGGCGTGGTCCAACTCCCGCGCGCATCCTCCCTGCAACAAACCACGGAGGCGGCCGACAAGATTGAGCAAATCCTGCTCAAGACACCTGGCGTGGAATATGTGACCTCGATCATTGGCTTCAACCTCCTCAGCACCGTTCAAAGCACCTACACGGGCTTCTTTTTCATCACGCTCGAGGAATGGGCCAAACGCACCACGCCCGAGCTTTCTGTCGATGCCATTCAGGCGAACATCAACCGCGAACTGGCCGCGCTCTCGAATCCCACCGCCTCATTCGCCTTCCCGCCGCCCGCGATTCCCGGCATCGGAACGGCCGGCGGCGTGACATTCATGCTCGAGGACCGCACCGGCGGACCGGTGAGTTTCATCGCCGAGAACACCCAGAAATTCATGGCCGCCGCGAAGGCCCGCCCGGAGTTCACCAGCCTCTTCACCACCGCACTCTGGGATGTCCCCCAAATCCACCTCAAGGTGGACGAGGCCCAAGCCATGATCCAAGGCGTGAATCTCAACGAGGCCTACCAAACGGTGCAAACCTTCCTCGGCGGGTATTTTGTGAACTACTTCAACCGCTTCGGTCTCCAGTGGCAGGTCTATGTTCAAGCCGAGGGCGAATACCGCACGGACCTCGACAACCTCGGGATGTTCTACCTGAGCAACAAAGACAAGGAGGCCGTGCCTGTGAATTCGTTCATCAAGGCGGAGAGTTCGTTCGGCCCCGAATTCACGATGCGCTATAACATGTTCCGCTGTTCCCAAATCAACGCCTCCGTGGCGCCAGGCTACTCGACCTCGCAAGCGATGAAGGCCCTCGAGGAGGTTTTTGCCCAAACGATGCCGCCCGGCATGGGCTACGATTATTTCGGCATGTCCTATCAGGAGCAGCAGGCTGCACAGGGGGTGCCGCCGACCGCCATTTTCGGCCTCTCGCTGTTGTTTGTCTTTCTCATCCTCGCGGCGCAATACGAGAGTTGGAGCCTGCCGTTCAGCGTCCTCTTCACCACGCCGATCGCAGTCTTCGGGGCCTTCGCCGCTCTCTCGATGCGCGGTATGCAAAACAACCTCTACGCTCAGATCGGTCTCGTCATGCTCATCGGCCTCGCGGCCAAAAATGCCATCCTCATTGTGGAATTTGCGAAGGATGAATACGAGAAAGGCAAAGACCTCCTCGAAGCCACCCTGCAAGGCGCGAAACTCCGCCTCCGCCCAATCCTCATGACCGCCTTCGCCTTTATCCTCGGCACCGTGCCGTTGGCTTTGGCCTCGGGTT
>JBMTBF010000165.1:0-3911 GCA_049429585.1 Terrimicrobiaceae bacterium
ACGAGATGTCGGCGAGAAGCTCGCGCTGGCCGGTGCGCAGTTCTGAAACGAAATCCTCGCAGGGCGCTGGCCAGCCGGGATCGAACTCCTCGGCGGGCTCGAGGCGGAAGGCGGCGTCGAGGAGTTGGACGCGCTGGAGTTTCCAGCGGCCCGCGCGAGATTTGATGATCTCAAAGGGCAGGGCGTCGAACAATTCGTTGGAAAAATGGACCCCGGTGAAATTCGGCAAAGCATCTGGCTTTTCGACCCACTCGACGCGGCGACCTGCAAGTCGGGCTTGTTGTTTTCCCCGGAGCAGGGCTGAAGGCTCGATGATAATGAGGCCGGCGTCGGCTAGCGGCGAGTCGGCCAAGCCGTTGAGAACATCCTCGGCGAGTCGGCCGTCATTCGCGCCTTGCTCAACGAGCGTGAATTCATCGGGTCGGCCGAGCATTTCCCACAGTTCGAGGAATTGGCCGGCGAGGATTTCTCCGAAGACTGGGCCGATGCTGATGTTCGTAAAAAAATCCCCGTCGCGTCCGATGCTGGCCTTGCCGGAGGCGTAGTAACCTTGGGCAGGATCGTAGAGGGCCAATTCCATGAAGCGGGAAAAGCGCATCGGGCCGTTGCGGCCGATTTCTGCGGCGATTCGGTCGCTAAGGCCGGGTGACCTCGCGGACATAAACATTGATCTGGCCGCCGGTGCTCTCGCGCACATCGAGAACTTGGAAGGGACGCCGCTCGTCGCGCGCCACATTGCTGCCATCGCTCGGCGGGCTCATGCCTTCGGGGTATTGAACGATCACACGGACATTCCCCGCGCGTCGTGGAGAGCGAAGGACGGCGCGGTCGGATCCGGCGGCGGTTACCTCGAAGTTGCCTTGCAAATAAACCCGCTCTCCCCCGGTGCCGCGTTTGGCCATCGAGGCGATGTCGGTGACACCAAGAAGTCGCCCGCGCGGCATGCGTCCGGCCTCATAGGTTTGCCAATTCCTCGAATTTCCGGCGGCGATGGCTTTTGGCGAGGGAGATGGTGATGGGGTGGTTTTTGCCTCGGCGACCTCGGCGGGAGTCGTCGAAGGAGCGGGAGATGCGGCGGGGAGGGGATTGACGGGTATTGCGGGGAGTGCCGCCACAGGCGAGGCGGGGACTGGAGGAGTGGTCTCGGCGACAGGAAGCGCGGCGCGAACCTCGACGGGCTTTTCAACCGGCAAGGCGGCAGCGACGCGAATTTCGGGAGTGGCCGCGGGAGTCGGGGCGGGAGAGGTCACGCGCGCGGTCTGGCTTTCATCGGCCGCGAGGGGCTTCTCCACCCGCATGAGGCGGGTTTTCATTTCGGCGAGCTGGGAGCCGGTTTTTTCCTCCTTGCCGGCGAGGCGGGCCTTGCGACGGAAGTGATCGTATTTCGAGTCAGCCTCGCGCTGGCGCGGGGTGTCGATGATGGGCAGACCCGCGCGGACATTGAGTTTATCCGGCGGATCAAGTGTGAAGGTGCCGTCCGCACTGGCGGCTTCATAGCTCGGGTAAAGGATCGAGACGGTTGTGAGCTTGATGCGGCCATCGGCGAGCCGCTCGACATGGATGATGGCGGCGAGTTCGTTTTCCCGCTTTAGGTCGATGTCGAGACCGGTCAGCAGTGTGCGGTGGAGGGTAGGGACCATGCGCGCATCGGCGCAAAAGACCTGCTCGAGGAGGAGATTCGGGTTTTCCTTCGACTGGGCAAGGGCGACGACGCCGGAGGGAAAGAAATCGCCGCCGGAGAGTTCGAAGGAATCGAGGATATTGAAGGTGCCGAGAACATAGGGCACGAGACCGTCGCAGGGCTTGAAGTTGCGGAGGTAGTTCCGGAGGAGGGTTTCGTTCGTTCGCTCGAGCTGGCGCGGACGCATCGCCGCGTAGCGTTCCATGATTTGCGGGGCGCGGAGGAATTCCCCGCGCGGGGCGGCGGTGAGTTCGAAGCGCTTCGGCGGTTCGATTTTCTTGAGCTTGCTCAGGACTTCGTAGCTGAGCGGTTTGTCGGGGTGCCCGAAGATATAGTAACTCCCGATCCAGCAAAAAATCGCCACACCGATGAGAAGCAGGATCAGCACCGTCCACCCGAAAAGCCCTCCATCCTGGCGGCTCCGGGGCTTGGCGGGGTCGGCATCGGGGTCTTTGAACCAGGCCCGGCTGTTTTTGGTTTCCTGATCGTGTGGCATGGGGCTCAGGCGCCGGCAGGCTCGAACGAAGTGCCGCAACCGCACGAGCGGGAGGCATGGGGGTTTCGGATGCGAAAGCCCGCGCCGGAGAGCCCATCCTCGTAATCCAGCACGCTGCCGGAAAGATGGTCCGTGCTGGCGGCATCAATGAAAACCTTCGCCCCGGCGTGTTCGACGATGGTGTCGCCCTCGCGCCAGGTGCCGGTTTCCATGACATATTGAAGTCCCGCGCAGCCGCCTTTTTCGACCCCCAATCGCAAGCCATCGCCGGATTTTTTCTCGGCGATCAAATCGAGCAAAGCGCGCGAGGCTTGGTCGGTCATCGTGATCACGGTCTTTTCTTAAAAACGAATCCGTGCAAAGTCAAACGCATGGGAAGGATTCGACTGCTCGCCGACGATGTCGCCAGCCAAGTGGCGGCTGGGGAGGTGGTCGAACGCCCGGCCTCGGCGGTCAAGGAACTCGTGGAAAACAGCATCGACGCCGGCGCGCGGCGGGTTTCGGTCGAGTTCGTGGGCGGTGGATCGCGCCTTCTGCGCGTCAGTGATGACGGGTGCGGGATGGACCGCGAGGATGCGCTGCTGAGCCTCGAGCGGCATGCCACAAGCAAGATTCGCACGGCCGGCGATCTGGCCTCGGTGGCGACAATGGGTTTCCGCGGCGAGGCGTTGCCGAGCATCGCGAGTATTTCGAGATTTTGTCTGGCCACGCGCCCGCACGAGGCCAATTCGGGAACCGAAATCCGGGTGGCGGGGGGCAAAATCGAATCCGTCGCCGAGAGCGGTGGCGCGCCCGGCACGACAATCGAGGTGGAAGCCCTCTTCTTTAATCTACCAGCACGGAAAAAATTCCTGCGCGGGGAGGAGACCGAGTCGGCCCACATCGTTCACCAGATGCAATCGCTGGCCGTCGCGCATCCCGGCGTGGGAATGACGCTGGTGCGCGAGGGACGGAGGCTCTGGCAGGCGGCGCCAACCGGGGATTTGGGTGTGAGGTTGAGGGATTTGTTCGGCGGGGATTTCATGGCGAGGCTGCTGGCGGTCGAGCCGTTCGAGGAAAATGGAATTCGCATCGAGGGTTTTGTTTCCAAGCCGGGTGAGGGGAGGCCGGACCGCGAACTTCAATTCGTGGTGTTGAATCACCGCGTCGTTCAATGCCCGGCGGTGTTCCAATCCCTGCGCGAGGCGTATGCCGAGGCTTTGCCGAAGGGCCGTCACCCGCTGGCGGTATTGAGGATTTCGATGGATCCACTGGCGTTCGATTGCAATGTGCATCCCGCCAAGCGCGAGGTGCGCTTGCATCGTCCCGACCAGCTCCGCCAGGCGGTGTACCTCGCCGCCAGTCGAACCCTTGAGAAGCTCCGCCAGCCGGCGCCGAAGCCTGTTGCGCCAATCCCGAAACCGGAGGAACCCGCACCGCCACCGCCCGCCGCCAAGCCGTTCAAGGAGACGCCGCAACTCGATTTGCCCGCGTCCCGTCCGCCGGAACCGGCCAGGCCCGGGGCGGAGTTTCGGATTCTGGGAGGACTTGGCGAACGGTGGATTTTGATGGAGGGCGCGGATGGATTGGTTCTGCTTGATGCGCGGGCGGCCTCGGAGCGGATCATTTTCGAAACAATGCGGCGCGAGGCCGCGGTCGGCGAGTCGCTTTCCCAAAGACTCCTGCTGCCAATCGTGGTGGAAATGACGCCGAAGGATGCGGTGTGGATTTCCGAGAATTTGGAGGCTCTGTCGC
>JBMTBF010000166.1:0-3892 GCA_049429585.1 Terrimicrobiaceae bacterium
GTGTCTTCGAGCAGCGAGATGAAGAAAAACAGGATCAGAATTTGCGGCAGGAAAATCAGAACGCCGCCTACCCCCGCGATGATGCCGTCGCACACGAGGCTCTCGAGCGTGGGCATTCCGGAGAAAAGCGGACGCGCGAAATCCTGCGATGCCCCGGTGGCCGAGTCGATCAGGTCCATCAACGGCCCGGCCCACGAGTAGAGGCTTTGGAAGACGACATACATCACGCCAAGGAAAATCAGCGTTCCCCACACGCGGTGGAGCAGCAGGGCGTCGATGGAATCTTGCGAGCGCGCCACGGGGCCGCCGGATTCGATCACGCCCTCGAGGAGGGAGTCGAGATGGCGGTAGTGGAGCACAGCCTCGGCGGAGCCAGGGTTCAGGCCGGTTCCCCGGATTTCGCGGTGGGCGTCATCAACCATTTGCTTCAGACACACCCTGTCGCGGACATCGCAGGTGAAGGCGCTGTCGCTGTCGAACAACACCCGCAACGCCTCGGCTTGGCTGACCTCGCCCTGGCCGAGATCGCGAAGACCCTTGCAAAGCGTGACGCAACTGTGCTGGACGCATTCGGGCCAAGCGATCCTGGGAAGAAAAACCGGCTTTGCCAACGCGGTGGGGATGGCTTTTTTCAAATCCTCAAGCCCACGACCGCGTGTAGCCACGGTTTCGATGACAGGGATTCCGAGCCGTTTCGAAAGCAATGCGGCATCAATGCGAATACCGTTGCGCTTGGCGGCGTCGCATTGGTTGAGGACCATGATCGCGGGGATGTCGAGCTCGGCGCATTGGGAGACGAGAAGCAGGTTGCGCTTCAGATTGGTGGCATCGACGACGAACACGAGCAGATCAGGTCTCTGCAGGCCATGGCGTCCTCCGAGCACATCCATCACGACCCGCTCGTCACGAGATACGGCGGTGAGGCTGTAGCAACCGGGGAGGTCGAGGAGGTCGATATCGGCCCCGGGCAGGCGCAGGAGTCCGGATTTTTTTTCGACTGTGATGCCGGGGTAGTTCGCGATGTGCTGGCGCAACCCGGTAAGGCGGTTGAAGAGCGTCGACTTGCCCGTGTTTGGATTGCCAACAAGCGCCACGAGGGGACGGGTGGGGGATTGTCGGCCCGGCAAAGCAGGCGTGCTGGATGGCGCGACGCTCAAGGGCGGGTTTCCACGATGTGGATAATGGCGGCTTCCGAACGCCGGAGGCTGATTTCCTGACCATCCAACTCGACAGAGATCGGATCTCCCAGCGGAGCGAGGCGGGTGACCCTCACCATCCGGCCGGGAATGAACCCCAACGCGGCCATTCGCCCGGCGCGATCACAGGAGGTGGATACCTCTTCAATCTTCGCGGCAGATCCAACAGGCAATGTGTCGAGTGAGGTTTTCAAGTGCGTCTCTTTTTATCTACCCGCTCAAAAACACGAGGTCAACAAGTGAGAACGCGTCTCATTTTCTAGGAGTGAACGACGGGATTCCCCGATTGACGCTTCGCGGCCGAGCGGATTTAAATGCGCGCCTCCCGAACTCCAACTCAAAAACAAAACAGAAAACATCATGGTTAAAATTGGCATCAATGGCTTCGGACGCATCGGACGCATGGTCTTCCGCGCGGCCGTCAAGAATTTCAGCAAGGACATCCAGGTCGTGGGGATCAACGACCTCCTCGACCCCGAGTATCTCGCTTACATGCTCACCTACGACTCGGTTCACGGGAAATTCGAAGGGGATGTGAAGGTCGAAGGCAGCAACCTCATCGTCAACGGCAACAAAATCCGCCTCACCGCTGTCAAGGACCCCTCGACCCTCAAGTGGGATGAAGTCGGTGCCGATATCGTCGTGGAATCCACCGGCCTGTTCCTCGACAAGGCAACCGCCGAAGCCCACATCAAAGCCGGCGCGAAGAAAGTCATCATGTCGGCCCCGTCGAAAGACGAGACCCCGATGTTCGTCTACGGCGTGAACCACACCAGCTACGCCGGCGAAGCAATCATCTCCAACGCCAGCTGCACCACGAACTGCCTCGCCCCGCTCGCCAAGGTCATCAACGACACCTTCGGCATCAAGCGCGGCCTCATGACCACAGTTCACGCCGCCACAGCCACCCAAAAAACTGTCGACGGCCCGAGCAGCAAGGACTGGCGCGGTGGACGCGGTATTTTGGAAAACATCATCCCGTCCTCGACCGGCGCCGCCAAGGCCGTGGGCAAGGTCATCCCCGCCCTCAACAAAAAACTCACCGGAATGGCCTTCCGCGTGCCCACCTCCGATGTCTCGGTCGTTGACCTCACCGTCGAACTCGACAAGCCAGCCAGCTACGAGGAAATCTGCGCCGCCATCAAGGCCGCCTCGGAAGGCCCAATGAAAGGCATCCTCGGCTACACCGAGCACAAGGTCGTCAGCACCGACTTCCGCGGCGAGACCCAGACCTCCGTCTTCGACGCCGAGGCTGGCATCGCCCTCGACCCGACCTTCGTCAAACTCGTCTCTTGGTATGACAACGAGTGGGGCTACTCGAACAAAGTCCTCGAAATGGTCCGCGTCATCGCGAAGTAAAGAACGATCCTATCGATTGACCACAGAGGACACAGAGATCACGGAGGAAACGAAATCCTCGGTGCGCTCTGTGAACTCTGTGGTCATTTTTTTGAAACACCAAATCCAAGACCCGCTATGAAAAAATCCATCAAAGACATCTCCCTCTCCGGAAAACGCGTTCTCATCCGCGTTGATTTCAATGTTCCCCAAGACAAAACCACCGGCGCCATAACGAACACCCAGCGCATCGTCGCCGCCCTCCCCACCATCCAACACGCGCTCGACCAAGGCGCCTCCGTTGTTCTAATGAGCCACCTCGGCCGCCCGAATGGCAGCCGCGTGCCCAAATACTCCCTCAAACCCGTTGCCGAAAAGCTCTCCGAACTCCTCGGCCGCCCCGTCCGTTTCCTTGAAGATTGCGTCGGCCTCGAAGTCGAGACCGCCTGCGCCCACATGAAGCCCGGCGAAGTCACCCTCCTCGAAAACCTCCGCTTCCACATCGAAGAGGAAGGCAAAGCCAAAAACGAGGACGGCACCTCCACCAAGGCCACCCCGCACGATGTCGAAACCTTCCGTGCCAGCCTTACCAAACTCGGCGACATTTTCGTCAGCGACGCCTTCGGCACCGCCCACCGCGCCCATTCCTCCGTCGTCGGAGTCGACCTCCCGAAAGTCGCCGGCTTCCTTATGCAGAAGGAACTCGACGCCTTCGCCGCCGTTCTCGACAACCCCAAGCGCCCGCTCCTCGCCATTCTCGGTGGCGCGAAAATTGCCGACAAAATCCCGCTCATCCGCAATCTCATCGAGACCGCTGACGAAATCATCATCGGCGGCGGCATGGCCTACACCTTCAAAAAAGTCCTCGAGAACATGCCCATCGGCAACAGCCTCTTCGACCCCGAAGGCGCCAAGATCGTCGGCGAGCTCATGGAAAAAGCCAAAGCCCGCGGCGTGAAAATCCACCTCCCTGTGGACTTCATCACCGCCGACAAATTCGCCCCCGACGCCACCACCGGCGAAGCCGATGACAAGTCCGGTATCCCCGATGGCCTCGAAGGCCTCGATTGCGGACCCAAATCCCGCCAAATCTTCACCGACGCCATCCTCCGCGCCAAAACGATTATCTGGAACGGCCCCGCCGGCGTCTTTGAATTCGAGAAATTCGCCGAAGGCACCAAGTCCATGGCCGCCGCCGTCGCCCAAGCCACCGCCAATGGAGCGATCACTGTCGTGGGTGGAGGCGACACCGCCACCGCCGCCAAAAAATTCGGCGTCGCCGACAAAGTCACCCACTGCAGCACCGGCGGCGGAGCCTCCCTCGAACTCCTCGAAGGCAAAACCCTCCCCGGCGTCGC
>JBMTBF010000167.1:0-3883 GCA_049429585.1 Terrimicrobiaceae bacterium
ATGGGCCATGTCAGTGTGTTCTCGCCCGCCCGCGTCCGCCGCATGGCCGCGCAAGCGGGACTCCAAGTCGAGTTTATGAGCGGCGCGTTCCTGATGCGAAGCAAAGGCAGCGCCCTAGAAAATTCCCCCGCATGGATGCGCTTCAATATCGCGTGGGGACGAATGTTTCCTGGTTGGCCGGGGGAAATCTACTGGCTGATGCGCAAGCCAGCCTGACATCTCCGCGCCAGCAGGCGCGGCAGATGAATCGGCCACTCCACCAGCAATCTCGTGTGCGCCGCGACCAGCAGCAGGTTGTCGCGCAAATAGCGAAAATGTGTGACTCCGCCTGACTGCCTTGTCGGATACACCACAGGCACAGGGACATTGATGCAAGGCACCCCGGCCCATGAGAGCCGCACCGACAGCACCGTGTCGAAATCAAACCGCCGCGCCCACCGCTTCCGCTCCATCACGCGTAAGGACGCATCCACCGGATAAAGACGAAACCCGAAAAGCGAATCGGAAGCCCCAAGGCCAAGGGTTTCCAGCCAAGCAAAGGAATTTCCGACCAACCGTCCCCTCACCCGCTCCGTCGGGGCATCTGGCCCGAACACAGGAACCCCGCAAACCAAGGCCGATGGATGACTTTTCCCCAGCTCGAAAAATGGCCGAATTTTTTCCGCCGGATGTTGTCCATCGGCATCCATCACGAGCAGGTGCGTCACCCCCTCGCGCGACGCCCCCCGCAACGCCTCCAACACCGCGCCTCCCTTGCCCGAGTTTTTTTCCATCCGCAAAAACCGCACCCCCTCCAAGCCCAAATCCTCGGCCTCGCGGTCGCTTCCATCCGTGCTGCCATCGACAACCACCCAAACCTCGGAACACTCCGCCCGCGCCGCACGCAGGGTTCGCGCAAGTTGGGAACCGCTGTTGAACGATGGCAGAACGACGACCGGACGAAAACTCATGGAACCTGTTCCCAGTAACCCGCCCTCGCCGCCCTTGGAAGCCAATGTTGATTGAAGTTTCCGCCGGATCGTGTTCCCTCCTTCACTGAAATGGAAACGACCGCGCATTCGCATGTCTTGAATCTCGTAGCCTACGAACCCGGCAAACCGGTGGAGGAACTCGCCCGCGAAATGGGCCTCAAACCCTCGGAAATCATCAAGCTCGCCTCGAATGAAAATCCCCTCGGCCCCTCGCCTCTCGCCATCCAGGCAATGCGCGAAACACTGGAGCGCTCGCATTTCTACCCTGACGGCGGAGCTTGGGCCCTGCGCAACGCAATCGCCGAAAAGCTCGGCCTCGAGCGCGCGAATGTCATCCTCGGCAATGGCTCCAACGAAATCATCGAATTCATCGGCCACGCCTTCCTCAAGCCGGGCGACGAGGTCGTCACAGCGGGCCATGCCTTTGCCGTCTACAGCCTGATGGCGCAACTCTTCGGCGCCAAAACCATCGAAGTCCCCGACCCCGGTTTCACCCATGACCTCGACGCCATGCTCGCCGCCATCACGCCGCGCACCCGCCAGGTCTTCATCGCGAATCCCAACAACCCCACCGGAACGCTCGTCGGCCAAGAGGCGATCGACCGCTTCATGGCCCGGGTGCCCGACCATGTCCTCGTGATTTTCGACGAGGCCTACTACGAATTCCTCGACACCCCGCCCGATGTACTCCGCTATGTTCGAGAAAACCGGAATGTCGTCGTCATGCGGACCTTTTCGAAAATCCAAGGCCTCGCGAATCTCCGCATTGGCTACGGCCTCGCTCCTGCCCGCATCGCCGAGGTTCTTCAAAAAACCCGCCAGCCTTTCAATGCAAACGGCATCGCCCAAGCCGGTGCCCTCGCGGGCCTCGCCGACGAGGACCACATGCGCCGCACCCGCGAACTCACCCACGAGGGCCGTGCCTATCTCGAGGCGGAGTTCACCGCGATGGGACTGACCTTCGTTCCCAGCGCCGCGAATTTCGTGCTCGTGCATGTGGGCGACGGCGACGCCGTCTTCAAGACCCTCCTCCGCCGGGGCCTGATCGTCCGCGCCATGCGCAGCTACAAACTCCCCGCCTGGATCCGCGTCTCGGTGGGAACGATGGAACAAAACCGGGCCTTCATCGAAAACCTCCGCGCCCTCGATCAGGAAGGCCTCTTGAAAAAAGGCGAACCCCTCGCGGCCTGATGGCGGCCTACGAGGAAACGATCGCCGCCGTGGCCACGCCTCCAGGCGAAGGCGCCATCGCGCTGGTGCGTCTCTCCGGCCCCGACTCGCCGCAAATCCTCAGCCGCATTTTTCGTTCATCTGCCGCGTCTCTCAAACCCCGCCGCGCCGTATTCGGACGGATTGTGGACGACGGGGAAACCATTGATCAGGTTCTCGTCACCACCTACCACTCCCCGGCGAGCTTCACCGGCGAGGACATGGCTGAAATCTCCTGCCATGGCGGCATCCTCCTCGCCGCGAAAATTCTAGAACTCGTCCTCCGACATGGCGCCCGCGCCGCAGAACCCGGCGAGTTTTCCCAGCGCGCTTTCTTCAACGGCAAGATCGACCTCACCCGCGCCGAGGCGATCATGGATATCATCCGCGCCCGCACGCCCCTCGCCCTCCGCGCCGCCGCCCAGCAACTCGAGGGCCGCCTCGGCTCCGAAATCCTCGCCCTCCGCGACACCGCCCTCGAAACGGTCGCCCACATCGAGGCCTTCATCGACTTTCCCGAGGAAGGAATCGACCCCGCCACCGGCCGTGTTCTTTTCGAAAAAATCCAAAACCTCCTCGCCCGCACCACCGCCTTGCTCGGCACGGCTGATGAGGGGCGAATCCTGCGCGAAGGCGTCCGCGTGGCCATCGCGGGAAAACCCAACGCCGGGAAATCCAGCCTCCTCAACCGCCTTCTCGGCATGGACCGCGCGATCGTCAGCGAAATCCCCGGAACCACCCGCGACACGATCGAGGAAACCGCCTGCCTGCGCGGCATCCTCTACCGCCTCACCGACACCGCCGGCCTCCGCGAAACTTCCGACCCCGTCGAGCGCCAGGGCGTCGCCCGCACCGAACGCGCCCTCGAATCCGCCGATCTCGTTTTGCATGTCATCGACGCCTCGACCGGGGAAATCCCGCCCGCCCTCTGCAAAAACGAAATCCTCGTCGCCAACAAATCCGACCTCCCCTGCCCCGCCCTGCCTCCCGGTGCGATCGCCGTTTCCTGCGCCACCGGCGCTGGGTTCGAGCAACTCCTCAACGCCATGAGCGAAGCCTCTGGCCTGCGCCACCTCGCCTCCGGCCAATCGCTTGCCGCCATCAATGCCCGCCACAAAGCCCTTCTCGAAACCGCCCGCACCTCGCTGGAGGCTGCCGCCAATTTGGTCCTAGCCAACGAACCTCCCGAGCTCGCCGCCATCGAACTCCGGGCCGCGCTGGACACCCTCGGCCGCATCGTCGGCAACGCCGACACCGAAGACATCCTCGGCGAAATCTTCAGCCGCTTCTGCATCGGCAAGTAGGCCCATCTCAAATCACCAACGCCCCGTCGGGCTCAAGAACTGGAATTTCACGCAGTGCCGCCTAGAAGTGGAGTTGTGGCAAAGCAGTCCTCGCCGTGGGACTCGAACCGCGAATGCCGGAAGATGAAGGTGAAACAACATGCAATGTGAGACCTCCGAAAAATGATATTTTTACCCCTTCATGGATCAAGGTCAGCGTGTTTGGGCCCGCCTGCAACACTTCCCCGTGGAGTGAGTTCTCTTGTTTGAAATCAAGCGGGGCGATTGGCTGGCTCGAAAAAAATCGAAGTCGATGGATTCGCGGTGTCCCTACCTCAGAGCAAGGGCGGTGCCCCCGTAAAGCACGCGGGCCCTTCCCCAAGGGACACCGCAGCGGCGGCTCAGCGGTCGCCCGCTGAA
>JBMTBF010000168.1:0-3863 GCA_049429585.1 Terrimicrobiaceae bacterium
CGCCGCCGTGCAAGGCCAGCCGGCCGATGTCGGGGGATACTACCTGCCCGACGACGCGAAAGCCTCCGCCGCCCTACGCCCGAGCGCGACCTTCAACCAAATCCTCGCCACGGTCTGATCCAACTCCGACAGCCAAATCCCGGCTTCTCAAGGTAGCCCTTCGATAAAAACCCGCTCGCCAGATTGGAGGCCTTCGAGCACCGGATACCATCCATCGATTTCGGAACCGACTCGCACAGGCAGCGGAACGGGCTTTCCCTTTTCTTCACGGAGGACAATCGTTCCGTTTTCGGTAAATCGCACCGCCCCTGCGGGAACGACCGGGCCAGCTGCAAAAACCTCGGTTTCCATTTCCACAGAGGACGGGGTTTTGGTGGAGATATCACGGTTGGGATTATTAAGAACCGCTTCGATTTTAACGCGGCCGGTTTGAGGATCGGCGGCGGGGTGGACGAAGAGGATTTCGGGGCGATGCGTCTCACGGCCCATGCGCAGGAGAAAGCGTTCGCCCGGCTTGAAAAAACCAACATCCGCTTGGGGGACATGGATGAAAACCCGGAGCTTTTCGACATCCGCCACGACACCGATCAGTTCGTTTTGCTCCACAGTATCTCCGCTTTTGGCGCGCAAAATGGTGACGACGCCGCTGATCGGGGAGCGAATTGTGTGTCGGGTCAAAATCTCCCTCGCCTGGTCGAGTCGGCTACGACTGGCTCGCACCTCTGCCAGCGAAGCCTCCAGAGCCGTAGGGCCGACGGCACCGGTTTTTTGCAGGCGCTCGGTTTCCACCAATAACCCGGAAGCCTCGCTATGACGGGCCAATTCGGCATCCGCTGCGTTGCGCGCGCGGGTCTCATCCATCCGAATCAGGGGGTCGCCTTTTTTTACCATGGCTCCAGGCTCGACCAATCTCTCCAAAACCAATCCGGCCACGCCGCAACGAATCTCGGCATCGATCCATGGCTGGATTTCGGCGGGATATTTTTTGATCCGTGCGAGTCGGTCGTATCCCACCTCCACGGAAATCGGAGCAGGTGGAAGGTCCTGCTCTTTATTAGGAGCTGGGCGCTGCGATTCGTGACGAACCCCAAGAAACGCCATGAGAAACAGCACGAGGGCTGCAGCTCCGGGAGCGATGCGTTTGGCCCGATCGGTCAACATCATGGCTGCCGAACTTACCCCTTGCCCCGCCGCTGGCAAGAAGCTCGCGGAGATCAAAACATGACGGTTGAAAAACAAGCCGCGACCGGTATTTTCCGCCCCATGTCACTTGATCGGACTCTGCTAGCAGCCCAAGGCTATATCGAACTCGATATGCCCGTGGACGCCCTCGCGGAGTTGGACGCCCTCGGCCCTGAGGATTGCGAGGTCGAGGCTGTCCTCCAAATGCGGCTTTTCATTTTGATGAAAACCCGCGCCTGGGATGACGCGCTGGCGTTGTGCCGGAGATTGCGCGAATTATATCCCGATGGCGTGGCGGGCTACATCCACGGCGCGTTTTGCCTGCACGAGGATGGCCGCACGGCTGAGGCGCGCGATCTGCTTCTCAGCGGCCCGGCGATCCTCGAGGACGAGGCGACTTATTTCTACAACCTCGCCTGCTACTCCGCCGTGCTCGGCGATCTAAACGCCGCGCGCGACTATGCGCAGACGAGCTTCGCGATGGATGAGAAATTCCGCGAGATCGCGAGGCTCGATCCCGACCTCCACTCGCTTCGCAAAGAACTGTGAGGGCCGTCGAGGAGGCGTTCCGCCGAAACTTCGAGGAGGGCCGCGAGGTTGGCGCGGCGGTGTGTGTTTTTAAGGACGGCGAGGAAGTGCTGTCGCTCCAGGGAGGTTTTCGCGATGCCACACGAAGCGAACCTTGGGAGGATTCGACCCTCGTTCTGGTCTGGTCCGCAACGAAAGCCCCGGCCAGCGCCTGCGCACTCCACGCGATTCACGCCGCAGGATTGAATTTGGAAACGATGGTCGCGGAGTTTTGGCCGGAGTTCGCGCAATCCGGGAAGGAACTCCTCACGCTCGGACACGTGATGACGCACCGCGCGGGGCTTTTCGCTTTGGATGATCCCTCGGCCAGTCTGCTCGACCGGGAAAGTGTGGTCCGAGCCATCGAACGCCAGTGTCCACAAATCCAACCCAACGCTGGCCCAGCCTATGCCCCGAGGGTTTTTGGCTTTCTCCTCGATGAAATCGTCCGGCGTCTGGCGGGCGGGGAATCCCTAGGCGCACGCTGGCGGAGAGTTTTTGCCGAACCACTCGGGCTGGATTTTTGGATCGGTCTTCCCGAAATCGAACATCACCGCGTGGCGACCATGCTTGCTCCCAAGCCAGGCCCGCCAGCCAAGGCTGATGAGCTTTTTATCAAAGCCTTCGCCGATCCCAACTCGCCCACGCGTCGCGCCTTTGCGAGCCCCGCTGGCCTCGCGGCGGCCTCAGCGATGAATGCCCCGCAAGTCCGCTCCGCCTCACTCCCCGCGATGGGAGGAATTGGCTCGGCGCGGGCGTTGGCGAAATTTTTTGCGATGCTGGCGAATGGCGGCACATGGCAGGGAAGGGAGTTTTTGGCTCCCGAAATCCTCGCTTGGATCGCCGCCCCCGCAGCCCAGGGATTCGACCCCGTGCTTCAGCGCGAGATGGCATTTTCGGCAGGATTCACACGCGATCCGATCGACGCCGATGGCAGGAAAATCCGCTCCATGCTCGGTCCCTCGACCTCGGCCTTTGGCCATGCCGGAGCGGGTGGAAGCCTGGCCTTCGCCGACCCCAGCCGCCGCCTGGGCTTCGCCTATGTGATGAACCAAATGGAACTCGGCGTGCTCCCCCACGAGCGGTGTCAGTCCCTCGTCCGCGCGTTGTATTCTTGAACCGAATTCTTTCGCCACATCCGGTTGAGCTTTGTGCTATGGGTCGGATCATGAAAGTCGGCGAGAATTTGACGGGGTCGCTCCTCGTGGCGCATCCCGACCTGCGGGACCCCAATTTCCGCAGGACGATTATTTTTTTGTCCCAACATATCCCGGAGGAGGGTGCGACGGGATTTGTGCTGAACCGTCCGATCCCGTTCGAGGCGGATGGGGGGCCAAAAGCTCCCGCGTATTTTGGTGGTCCGGTGGAGGCCGGAAAAATGCTGCTCGCGAGCCTGCAATGGCGCGAAAACCCGAGTATGGTGGCATTCCGCGCGTTCAACGGCGGCGAGGAAGATGAGTCGCGACGCGGATGGGAGGATGGGCTTCGCCTGTTCGCCGGCTACTCGGGCTGGTCGGTCGGTCAACTCGAGCAGGAACTCGAGCAGAATGCCTGGCTGCTTCTGACTCCCACCCGGGAGTTGATCGAAATGAAAAACCCGGACACGGCGTGGAAAAATATCATGCGCGCCTCGGGGCCATTTTTTCATCTCCTCTCGGACGCACCCGACGACCCTCGCCAGAATTAACAAGCCACCCTGTGGAGGCTGGCTTGCATTTCTCAAGAAGGGACTTAGTTTCCTCCTACCCAAATACGGGGGCGTAAAGGTTTCGACTTTGAGTGTGAAGCCCGGCCCGCATGTCGAGGATGATTCGTTGGCCTCGTAAAAAATCGGATCAAACAAATAAATGCAGATTACGAAGATCTCGCTCTCGCGGCCTAATTGAGCTGCGACGCATCCCGGATGACGCCTGCTGGTCCGGAATGCGACGACAGCAGGCTGGTCTGGGATGGAGCGACCGCTACCCCGGATGAATCGATTTCGTGGACGCTCTGGAGAGGGACGCGTGACGGTTCGCCCGCCTTCTCCGAGAACAAAGACCGTCTAAACATGTAGAAGGTTGTGTGGATCGTTTGAAGGACACGGGTTCGACTCCCGTCGCCTCCAGTTTTTT
>JBMTBF010000169.1:0-3861 GCA_049429585.1 Terrimicrobiaceae bacterium
GTCGATACCGTCATCATCTGTCCACCATCCCACCCAGTCGCCGTCAAACCAGAGGATGGCTGGATCGTATTTTTTGATCAGTTCAAGAATCTGATTTTTTTGGTAGGTGGCGTAAGTTTTTTTATCCTCTTTGCCGCCATCCCGGAGAAGCGTTCTGCTCCAATTTTGGCCGGGTCTAGGAGGGTTTGGGTTTCTCACTTGGGTCGGGTGGTGCCAATCGAGGATGCTGTAGTAGATTCCGAACTTGATGCCGTGTTTTTTGCAGGCCTCGTTGAGTTCGCCCAACAGATCGCGGTCTTTAAACGGCGTATTGGCGACATCGAAGTCGGTGAATTCGCTATCCCAAAGGCAGAAGCCCTCGTGGTGCTTGGAGGTAATGACCAAGTATTTCATGCCGGCGGCTTTTGCCGTGCGGGCGATGAGATCGGCATCGAACTGTGCGGGGTTAAAGTCCTTGGCGATTTCGGCGTATTCTTCACGGGGAATATCCAAATGCGACTGGATCCACTCCGAATACTTTTGTTTGGCAACCTTGCCCTTGAATTCACCGCCCAACTGCGAGTAGAGGCCGAAATGAATGAACATCCCATATTGGGCCTCATCAAACCACTTCATGCGCTCGTTGTAGGAATCGAGCGACTCCTCAATAAATACCGGTTGATCTGCCTTGCAGAGGGAGGTGCAAAAAATGATCCCAAGGGCGAGGGTGATGGCTTTTTTATTCATAATTCATTTCAGGATTAAGGCTCTCGTTGGAAATGGCAGGAGGCGTTCGAGGAGGTCATTCGGATGCGGATAGTGAAGGTCAATCCGGGAAACCGGCTTGGGTTTGAATGTCCAAAACCATTCCGTCTTGAGCATTCGAAAAATCCTATCCTACCGTTTGGGCGAGAGCAAGGTGGTGCTGGAGACCTTGACCGGCAACGCCATCGACACGGAGATTGCCACTCGTCGGCCTGTTCATGACATGCAGGTAGAGGGTTTTTCGATCCTTTGGCCAAGAGGGCCTATGCAAATGAAAAGGCAAATGTTATAACTCACGCGAATGCGATTCTCTCGCTTCGCGCGGCGATACGCAATCAAAAGAACACTCCTGTATCCCAGAATTTGTGAACCGATTTGTCTTTGATCCCAAGTTTTAACCATATGTCTGATTCTCCGATGATGCCTCATCGATCTGTGCTTCTCACTGGAGTGGTGGTGCTGATTGTTTTTTCGTCGATCCATGCGATTTCGGCCTCCGAGTGGAAGGTGCTTGGAGAGTCTGATTTCGCGGCGGTGAATTGCGATCCAGAGACCTTTCAATTCGGCAAGGAGCCTGGTTCGCTTCATTGCACAGGGGTTCCTCACGGAGGGCTGAAGTCCCGGCAGGTTCTTACAAATTTTGAACTCGAATTCGAGTGGCGCCACAACCGCTTTGCGGGAAATTCCGGAGTCTTTCTCTGGTCGCCATCCTCGGTCTTGGAGTCACTGCCCAGGAACAAACTCCCTGAAGGCATCGAAGTGCAAATCCTCGACCCGGGCTTTGAAACGAATTGGATCAAGAATAACGGAAAGCCTTCCGATTGGTTCACCAGCCATGGGGATATTTTTTCTGTAGGAGGGTCCACCATGAAGGCGAGCAATCCTGAAGTCACCTACACCGAGGACGGAAGTACTTGGACAGTCCGAAAGCCTGATGCCCAGCGCACATTTCCGACCAAGCGACTGACCAAGCCCGCCGGGGAGTGGAACCACTACCGCATTGTTGCCCGCGATGGAGAGGTCGTGCTGTGGGTCAATGGAGAGCAAGTATCCCGGGCCACAGACTGCAAGCCGCAGGTCGGACATCTGGTCCTCGAATCCGAGGGCGCGCCCGTCGACTTTCGCGGCATGCGCCTGCGGCAACTTGATTAGGGAACTCTGCCTACCGCTTGATCTCGATGGTGAGCGGTTGCTGATCGCGAACGAGCTTCAGAGTAAGTGGCTGGTTCGTGGAAAGGCGGTCGGCTTTGCGGAGGGATCTGATATCCGAGACTGCTTTGCCGTTGATCTGTTGAAGGACATCGCCGGCCTTCAATCCTGACAACGCTCCGGTGGAGTTTTTTCGAGCGGAAAGCAGCACCACCCCCCCTTTTTCCTTGGAGATGCCATAGGCCGAGAAGGCCTCGCCATCGAGTTCCTGCCAACGCCCTCCGAGCCACTCCATCGCCTCCGGGGTGTGGGCGGCAGGAGCGGCCTGCGGGGATCGCATGGGTGGGATTTCAGGTGTGCGCGCCATGGCTTTCAAGGCCGGCTTTTTAACGCCGAAGCGATCCATCGGGAAATTCTTGAAGCCGATCGCCAAGGCCGGCGATCCCTCCTTGACGCGGAAGTCGCCGTTGGCCGGATCCACAAACATCGGATCGCCGGCAACTGAGTTTGCATCCCAGCCATTTTCTTGGGCGGCCGCGAGATCGTGCTTTGAGTAAAATAAGTTGGCGTCGCTCGAGCCGCCCCACTCGTCCTTCGGCATGCCGGCTGGGCGGTAGGCGGTCATCCAGATGTTGTTTCTGAGCGAGTCTTGGCTGTTCTGATACCAAACATGGGGGTGGACGGTGCTGTTGAACGCAATATTGTTTGTTGCGATGCGGCGGTAGCCCTCGCGGAGCTTGAGGCCTCCTTTGAGAAAGACATTGTTGGTGATCTCGTAGTTCGTGGATCCGTCATCGAGGTCCACATCCCAGCCATGGTCGCAGCGCCAGCGGCTGTTGCGGATGATTGTTGGCGTGCCCGCATCGAGGAATGGAAGCTTTGGATTTTTGGCCACGGCGGTATCGGTCTTAGCTCGGCTCTTGTCCCAGAATCGGTCACGGCCCCAGGAGTTGAATGATCCGTGGTCGTGTGTCTCGAGGACGGTATCGAACACATCGCAGCCCTCAATCAAATGCCCGCCCCAGGTTCCTTCGCTGATGTTGATCCCTGCGCGGGCGCAGTCGTAGATCGAGCAGTCGCGCACAGTGATCCCCTTGGCCATCGAGATTTGGACTGCTGCGGGCTGCCGCTCCACGCGTCCAATGCCATGAATGAGACAATCCTCGACCACCGAATCGGCAGGGTAGTTGTCGCTCTTTGCTCCCGGCGTGGAGTCCACCTTGAGGAGATCGTGCGACTCATTGTATTCGAACAGCGGGTCTCGCACGGCCGCCGGATCGCCCACGAAACACACGCCACTGGCTCCGGCGTCGTGGATGTGGCAGCCCTTGATTAAGACACGGCGGTTATAGTTGTTCACGAAAATGGCATTGCCGCCGACTTGGTCGAATTCGCAATCCAGAATATCGATATCCTCGGTCCCGGTGAGCAGGAACGCGCCACCGCGATAGATCGCCCAATCCGAGCGCAGGAGAGGTTCCTTGCAGTCCATGAAGGTGCGGGCGGTGTGGCGCACCGTGAAGCCTTGGAGCGTGATGTGCTTCACCGGGCTCTCCATCGTGCCTTGGAATTCCACAAGATGCCTCAACCGGACGACTTCCACTTTTGCAGTGGCGAGGTCGGTTCCCTCGGCAGGGAGGAAATAGAGTGTTGAAGTCTTGCGGTCATGGAACCACTCGCCGGGCGCATCCAGTTCCTCAAAGATATTTTCCACCATGCGGTAGTCTCGGTGCATGCCCATCTGTCGGTTGTTCTGCCAGCCACCTTCATAGGTCAAATTTCCCTCGGCATCCTTTCCGGTGATTCGATAGTGATAACCGCCCCAGCGGGAGGTGTGCATGGCATGAATATACCCGCCCGCAGGATCGGCCCACTTCGCCGCGCGTTCCTTGGAAATCGCATCAGCCGCATAACCCTGGTAGGCGTCGGTTTTTTTCGCGGCATCGTAGTTCGGATAGCGGGCCATGC
>JBMTBF010000170.1:0-3841 GCA_049429585.1 Terrimicrobiaceae bacterium
CATCGCGGTCGTGGAAGCAGTAGTAGTCGATGTCGATTTTTTCGAGGAATTCGAAGAAGACGCGCACGCGCTTTTGGGCATTGGCGACGGAATTCGAGCCGTCATCCCACGGCATCAGGGCCGTGCCGCCGCCGAACGGATCGGCGAGAGGGTTGCGCATCACATGCCAGTAGGCCGCGGCGAAGCGCAGATGCTCGCGCATGGATTTTCCCTCAACGAGTTCCTCGGGGTTGTAGTGTTTGAAGGCGAGTGGATTTTTGGATTTCGGTCCCTCGAATTTGATTTTTGGAACTCCGGGGAAGTATTGGTTGCTCATGGGTTGTTTGGTTTGGTTTGGTTGTTGGAAGGGGCCTGGGCGGGCGTTTTGTTTGTGAAATATTTGCTCCAAACGATCTCACGGTCGCCACCGCGCTCGACCATGACCGGGTAAACTTCATCCCACCAAGAATCATAGGCCGCCGCCATTTTCTTGGCCCGCTTGGGGGAGGATTTCGCGAGGTCGTTTTGGCAGCCGGGGTCCTTCTTCACATCAAAGAGCGCCCAGTGGCCGGGAGGGGTGACGCCCCAGTGGAATTTGGCATTATCCTTGGTGTAGACGGCCGCGTTTTTTCCCGCCTCCACGCCCCGGAGGGTTTCGCATTGGTCGCCGTGGGTTTCCAGATTGCATTTCGGATTCTCACAGGGGCGGCTGCTCACGAGCAGGTAATTCCCCTGCCGCACGGCGGCCATGGCGTATTTGTGATCGGCGGCCATCCCTCCGGGCCAGCGGGCGACATGGTGGTAAAGCATGCGGTCGTCGTGCCACGCGATCGGGTCTTTGGATTCGAGGACGGGCAGGAGGCTGAACCCTTCCAGTTGGGGTTGCAGTTTCTCGGGAATTTTTGCACCGGCAACGGCGCAAAGCGTCGGAAGAAAATCGAGATGCGCGGTGAGGTTGTCCACCTGATGGGGCGGCCAATGGCCGGTCCAACGCCAGTAGGAAAAAGTGCGCGAACCGCCTTGCCAGGCGGTGGCTTTGCAACCGCGCATGTTGGCGTTGTAGACATCGAGGCCCCAGGTCTGGCCGTTGTCGGACATCAGGATGACGATCGTGTTTTTATCGAGTTTCTTCTTTTTGAGAAACGCCATGAGGCGGCCGATGTTGTAATCGAGGTTGGCCACCATCCCGAGATACTTGGCCTCCTCGTCGGTGACCTTCCCGCGAAAGGGCTTCACGAATTTCTCGGGCGCATCGAGCGGATCGTGCGGGGAGTAGGTGGAGAGATAGAGGAACCAAGGCTTGTCCTTTGTCTCCGAGATAAAATCCATCGCGTCGTTGAAATAAATGTCCTCGCGGTAGCCGGAGACTTTCTCCTTCTTTCCATTGCGCACCATGACGGGATCGAAATGCTCCCTCGGACCGCCCTCGTTGGTGGAGCACCACTCGAAACCGCGTTCCTGGGGATTGAATCCCTTTTTGTTGCTGAGGTGCCATTTTCCGATCCAGCCGTTGCGGTATCCCGCCGTGGCCAGCAGATCCTGGAGCGTGGTGGCGCCCTTCCAGAGCTCCTCGCGGGGCACTTGCGTATGGGTCACCCCGCTGCGGAATTCATGCATGCCGGTGAGCAAAGCCGCGCGCGTGGGTGAGCACGAGGGGCTCACATAGAAATTTTCGAGCCGCACACTTTCGGCGGCGAGTTTGTCGACATTCGGAGTCTTCAGTAGCGGGTGGCCGTTGATGCTCCAGTCGCCGTAACCTTGATCATCGGTGAGGATGAAAAGGATATTTGGTTTCGCGGGCTGGGCGGAGTCGGCTGCGATCCCCGCAGGCTGCCAAGAAAGGAAGCTGACGACGGCGAGAAGAAGCGCGGCGAGTTTGGTCATAACAGAGTGGGGTGGTTGAAACAGTGAACGCCAGATGAATCCGGGTTCTTTATTTGAGGAGTGCGGTTAAGGAATGACAATGATGAAATTCATCCCATTTTTTGGAGGTTCCGTCTGCTCATCGAATGAGAAAAAGTGATCATATTTTGTCATCGACACCCCGTTCGGAAACCGCTTCCGACAGGTGAATGCAGGGAACAAGCAAAACCTCGGTGTTTAACGGTGGGAAATAAAATCGACCCCCTCGCGGAGTTCTGGAACGCCGGGAGGAAGTTCCATCTTTGCTGGTGCATCAGGAAGAATGCCGTGCTTGACCAAAAAGACCTCCTGAAGCCCTAGCGCCCAGGGGAAAAATTTGTTCGCCGGGTTGCGGCCATTGATGAATCCGTGCTTGCCCCCGATACCGATGTGAAGCTCGGACGCGTTGCCGGCTTTCTTCAAGCGCTCGTGGAAATCCATCAGGAAATCGATCCGGATCGCGGTATCGCTATCCCCTAGAAAGGCGATCGTAGGAGGCAACCCTGGCGCGATGAAGTTTGTCGGCGTGTCCTCCGGCGAACAGCCTGTGACCCAGTAGGGCGAGCTCAAGATCAGCACATCCGGGCGGCAGGAAACCTCGGGATCATCCGGGTGGCCTGACTCTGGGCGCGTCACAGTGGCTGTCGATGCCGCCAATTGCCCGCCCGCCGAGTCGCCGGCGACGACTATTTTATTGGGGTTGATTTTGAGCTTTTCGGCATTGGCGCGGAGGAAACGCACGGCGGATTTCGCATCCTTCATGCACTCGATCGGCACCTTGGTGTTTTCATCCTTCAGCCTGTATTCGGCCGAGACGGCCACCATGCCGCGCTTCGCCCAGTGCGCGCAGTCGGCGTAGTGGTTCGAGGGGTCTCCTTCGCGCCACGACCCCCCATGAAAAAAAACCAAAGCCGGGAACGGGCCCGCCGACTCCTCATATCCAGCCGGCAAGAACACATCGAGTTGGAGTTCCCGCCCCCCGGAAATCCTGTAGGTCCACTGCGTGTGGGGCTGAGGTTGGCTCCCATGCTTGGTTCGAGGGGCGATTTGCTTGTGGAGTTCTTTGTCGCTGTTCGCTGAAATGCGCTGGCCTGTCGCCTGCATAGAACCCCGTTCGGCCTTGTCAGCCCGCGCCGGCGGCTCACCGAGAGCGGCTTGAATCACATCCGCGACCTGCTCGCCCAAAACCTTCGAGCCTTCTTGATTGAAGTGCACATTCCTTCGCTTCTGCAGAGCGTTCAATTTTGGCAACACCAAATGATACAGATCATTGACCTGAATGTCGTTGGCACGCATGACGCCCAGGGCGGCTGCATTATATCTCACGGCATCCTCCGGGAAGCGGCAGGGTTTCACCCCGGCAGGGAACGGCGTCGTGGTCGCAAAGATCAGCTTGGCCCCGGTAGACTTCAACTGCTTGACGAGAGTCTCGAGGTTGGCGGTGTAGGTTTCGAGTTCGCTCTGCCGCGGGTCGTTGGGATCATTGGAACTCTTCCCGGTATCTGCTTTCACATGTTTCAGGTCGTGCAGGCCCCAGTTGAAATGGATGACATCCCATTTCGTATCGCCCAGCCATTCCTGCAGTTTTTCGAGTCCCAGCTTGGTTCCCTCCCCATTGCCCGGATTATGGATCACATTGGCCTTGCCCGCCAACTTGGAACTCACCACCCCGGTGTAGCCGATGGAAATCGAATCCCCGATGATCAGCACATTCGGAAGATTGGAATCCACTTTTGCCGGCCTCTGTTCACGAGAATTCCCCGACAACTCTGCGGAACCCTCTTCCGGAATGTAGGGTTGAGCAAACCCGTTTACAGCCCCCAAGATGACGACCGCCACCAGAGTCGCCGCAGGACGCCATCCGCTATAGACATGCTTGATATTCATTTTCTTAATTTCGGTTCTTTGCAGGCTGCGAAACAGTATGAAACCCCACAACTCTTTACAAGTGAAAGGTTGT
>JBMTBF010000171.1:0-3834 GCA_049429585.1 Terrimicrobiaceae bacterium
TCGGATTTTTCGAGGTTGCCGAGGATTTCCTTGGCTCGGGCGATGATCGAGTCGGGGAGGCCGGCGAGGCGGGCGACTTGGATGCCGTAGCTCTGGTCGGCGCGGCCGGGGACGATTTTGCGCAGGAAGACGATTTGGTCGTTCCACTCGCGCACGGCGACATTGAGGTTTTGAACGCCCGGGCGGGTTCGCTCGAGGTCGGTGAGTTCGTGGTAGTGGGTGGCGAAGAGGGCGCGGCAGCCGATCTGGTCGTGCAGGTGCTCGGCCACGCTCCAGGCGATCGAAAGGCCGTCGAAGGTCGAGGTGCCGCGGCCAATTTCGTCGAGGATGACGAGGCTTTTTGCCGTGGCGTTGTTCAGGATGTTCGCGGTCTCGTTCATCTCGACCATGAAGGTCGATTGGCCGCGGGCGAGGTCGTCGTTGGCTCCGACGCGGGTGAAAATACGGTCGGCGAGGCCTAGCCGCATCGACTTTGCGGGAACGAAGCTGCCGGTTTGCGCCATGAGGGCGAGGAGGGCGGTCTGGCGGATGTAGGTGGATTTTCCCGCCATGTTCGGGCCGGTGATGATGGCGAACTTTTTGCCCTCCGCGCCGAGGTGGGTGTCGTTCGGCACGAAGCGCGCGCCCTCCATTTGCCGGTCGAGAACAGGATGGCGGCCCTCGGTGATTTCGAGGATTTCCGAGTCGTCGATCTCGGGGCGGCAGTAGCCGTGGAGGCGGGCGGTCTCGGCCATGGAGCAGAGGACATCGAGCACAGCCAGCGTGGCGGCGGACTCTTGCAACTTCGAAAGTTCGGCAAGGACGGCAGCACGGAGTTCCCCGAAAATCTCGATCTCGCGGGCGCGGGCGCGCTCATCGGCTCCGAGGATTTTGCCCTCCATTTCCTTCAGCTCGGGAGTGACGAATCGCTCACCGTTCACGGTCGTCTGCTTGCGGATGTAGTCGGCGGGGACGGAGGGGAGGTTGGCTTTGGTGATTTCGATGAAATAGCCGAAGACCGAGGTGAAGCGGACCTTGAGCGACTTGATGCCGGTGCGCTCGATCTCGCGCTCCTGCAGGGCGGCGATCCAGCCTTTCCCCTCGAGCGAGGCGGCGCGGAGTTCGTCCAGCGCGGGGTCGAAGCCGGTCTCGACAAACCCGCCGTCGCGAATGATCGCGGGGGGCTCGGCCACGATCGCCCGGCGTAGTTTTTCGCTGAGTTCCGGCAGGGCGTGGAGGCCCTCAACGAGGCCCGAGAGCAAGGGGGAGGGGAGGCGAAACGAGTCGGCACCGCCGAGGCTGGCGGCAAGCGGGGGGAGGAGTTCCAGCGATTGGGCCAGCGCGGCGAGGTCGCGGGCGTTTCCCGAGGGACCGCCGAGGCGGGAGGTGGCGCGCTCGATGTCGCGGATGTCGGCAAGGCGGGAACGCAGGTCGCCGAGGAGCATGGCGTTGTCGAGCAGGGCGGCGATGGCCTCCTGGCGGCGCTCGATGGATTTGGCATTCCTGAGCGGGTGGAGAATCCAATCGCGCAGGAGTCGCGCGCCCATCGGGGTGCGGGTCGTGTCGAGCGCGCCGAGGAGCGTCATCTGGCGGCCGGCGCGGGATTGGACGAGTTCGAGGTGGCTCTGCGTGGCAGCGTCGAGGATGAGGAATTCGCTGCGGCGGTAGGGCTGGAGGCGGCGGAGGTGGCCTGCCGGGCGTCGCATCTGGCGGGTGATGTAATGGAGGAGTGCTCCGGCGGCGCCGGTGGCGGCGGGGAGGTCGGCGCATCCGAAGCCATCGAGCGAGTGGACCTTGAAATGGGTGCGGAGCAACTCGGCGGCGGGCTCGGGTTCAAAGGCGTAGCCGTCGAGCGGGGATTGGGGAGAGACGGCGGAAAATTCGGAGGCTTGGTGGTCGGGAACGAGGATTTCGGCGGGGGAGACGCGGGCGAGTTCGTCGAGAAGGGCCGAGAGGGAATCGAGTTCGGTGAGGCGGAATTCGCCGGTGCTCAAGTCGCAGTAGGCGAGGCCGTGCGCGTCACCGCGCTTTGCGAGCGCGGCGAGGAAGTTCGGTTTCCGATCGTCGAGGCCGAAGTCGTCAAGTGTGCCTGGGCTGAGGATTTGGGAAATTTCGCGGCGCACGAGTTTTCCCGCGGTCACTTCGCCGACCTGGTCGCAGATCGCGGCGCGCCAGCCGGCTGCGATGAGTTTTTCGATGTAGCCCCTCGCGGCGTGGAAGGGGACGCCGCACATGGGGGTCGCGCCGCGCTTGGTGAGGGCGACATTGAGAATGCGCGAGGCCTCCACGGCGTCGTCGCCGAACATTTCGTAGAAGTCGCCGAGGCGGAAAAGCAGGAAGGTTCCCGGGGGCAGTTCGCGCCTCACGGCGAGATACTGCTGCATCATCGGTGTCGGCTTGTCCTCCGGCATCGCGCAGGTCAGGCCGATTTAAGAAACGCCGCGAGCGGGCTGGTGGCGGCGGCGTGGTCGAGTTGGATCGGGAGGCCGGCTTCGCGCGCCTCGCGGGCGGCTTCGACGGTGGCCTTGAATGCGCGGGCCATGCGAACGGGGTCCTCGGCGGCGGCGATGGCGGTATTCACCAAAACGGCGTCTGCTCCCATTTCCAAAGCCTCGGCGGCGTGGCTCGGCGCGCCAATGCCGGCGTCCACCACGACCGGAACGGTGGCTTGCTTGATGATGATCTCGATCTGGGCGCGGGTCTCGAGGCCGCGGTTGCTGCCGATGGGCGAACCGAGCGGCATCACGGTCGCAGTGCCGACATCCTGCAGGCGGCGGGCAAGAACGGGGTCGGCATTGATGTAGGGCAGGACAGTGAAGCCCTCCTTCACGAGGATTTCGGCGGCGGCGAGGGTTTCGACGGGATCGGGCAGGAGGTAGTGGGGGTCGGGGTGGATCTCGAGTTTCACCCATTTTGGAAGTCCGGCGGTGGCGGCGAGGCGGGCAAGGCGCACGGCCTCATCGGCGTTCATCGCGCCGCTGGTGTTCGGAAGGAGGAGGTATTTTTCGGGATCGATGAAATCGAGGATGTTCGCGAAAGGGTCTTTTTTTCCCGACAGATCGGCGCGGCGGAGGGCGACGGTGACGATCTCGCAACCGCTCGCGGCGAGGGCGTCGCGCATGGTTTCGTTCGACGAGAATTTTCCGGTTCCGAGAAGGAGGCGCGAGGAAAACCGGCGCCCGGCGATGGTGAGTGGTTGCGGCACGGTCAGGTGTATTTGACGACTTCCTCGATCGTGGTGATTCCGTCGTAGATCGAGCGCATGCCATCCTGGCGGAGGGTGTTCATACCAAGTTCGATGGCTTTTTGACGGATGAGGATGCCGGGTTCGCGGTTGTTGATCATTTCGCGGATCGGGTCGGAGATTTTGAGGAGTTCGTAGATGCCCTTGCGGCCTTTGTAGCCGGTGTGGTTGCAGATGTCGCAGCCCTTGCCGTAATAGAAGGTCTTGTCGCCGATGTCGTGCGGAGTCAGGCCGATCGAGGCGAGGACTTGCTCGCTGGGTTGGTAGGGTGTGCGGCAGTTCGTGCAGATTTTGCGGATCAGGCGTTGGGCGAGCACGCACTCGAGCGATGCCGAGATAAGGAACGGCTCGATGCCCATATCCATGAGGCGGGTGACGGCGCCGGTGGAGTCGTTCGTGTGGAGCGTGGTGAAAACCAGGTGGCCGGTGAGCGAGGCTTGTATGGCGATCTGGGCGGTCTCGGTGTCGCGCGTCTCACCAACAAGGATGCGGTCGGGGTCCTGGCGCAGGAAGGCGCGGAGGACTTTTGAAAAAGTCAGCCCGATCGAGTCGTTGATCGGCACCTGGATGATGCCGTCGATCTCGTATTCCACGGGGTCCTCGGCGGTGAG
>JBMTBF010000172.1:0-3827 GCA_049429585.1 Terrimicrobiaceae bacterium
CCGCCAAGCCGGCGCGATCTTCGCGGTGATGGGCACGATCCTCCCACAGCCCGAACGCCACATGTGGGGTTCGCTCGAGCGCATGTGCGCCGTTGTCGCCGGCCTCGCCACTGGCTGCGCCGCTGCATGGTTCATACAGCCCCGGTTATTCCCCCGAAAAAGCCCGTCGGATGATACGCCCTGGAATCTCGCCCGTGATTAAAATTCCCATCGGTCAATTCGAGGGGGGAGCTAATTGGCGTTTCAATTTTGCACCAAGACTTGGTAAAGACCTCCCATGTCCAAATCTTCCCGCAATTCCTCGAATAACTTGCTGAAAACTGTCGCCGGCGTGGCGATTATTTTGATTCTTTTTGTCGTGATCCTTCGCGCCGCTCTCGCCCCGCTTTATCAAGAGGTCGCGCAAATCGAGGAGCGGCAGGATCAGCAATCCATCGCAAACTCGGAAGGCTCCTCAAACCAAGGCGGGAGCGGCAATGGAGGCTACGAGGGCGAAGGATCAAACGAAAATATCAATGTGAACCTCGGAGGGGTGGGCGGTCTTTTCAATTGGGCCCTCGGCTGGGCATGGGGCGGTCCAGGTTGGTATTCCGGCCCCGATTACGGCTGGTGGGGCGCCAATGTCTGGAATGGTTGGAGAAATTGGTGGAATGGCGATGACTGGAACGGAAGGAATTGGAACAACAACGGGGGCTGGAACAGGAACAACTGGAATGGCGGCGACAACCATCAATGGAATGGCCACGGGAACGACCGGGGCGACCGTAATTTTCAAAACGACCGGCCTGATCACTCGCATGAAAATCACCAGAACTGGGATCAAAATAGACGCGGTGGCGGTGATGACTTCCGCCGTGAAGATGGTGGTGGAAACCGGGAATTCCATGAAGGAGGCGGGCATGGTGGCGGCCGCCGGTAGAATACCGATTCACTCGCTCCCTTAGGAAAATCCACTGCCTATCCAAGGCAGAGCGCCCCTTTTTCAGGCCCGCCCCTCGTCGGCGTCGATGTATTGGAACATCGTCTGGATGTCGTCGCGCGCCTCGAAGCCGCTTTCTTTTTTCCGGCGGACGAGAGTTTCCGCCAACTCGTCGTTCCAGCCTCGCTTGAGCATGAAGCCGTTCCAAATCTCGATCTGCTCCTCCGAGGGTCGAGTGCCGTTTTGGAAACACCACTCGAGGATTTCGTCGTCGCTGCCGCCCTCGCCCACGCGGGTGCAGAGGTTATCGTAGGTCACACCCACGAGCGAGGTCGCCCGCTCATCGAAGCCCTTGCCGAGATTTGCGTGGAGTTCTGGATGTAACTCGCCGGCGTTCATCAGCCGGATTTTGTCGATCATGCGGCCGAAGTAGACGATTCCACCAACGGTGTCCTTGGGTGAGCGCGGGTATTTCATCCCGGCAAAATAATCTCGCCTCTACTCGGCGAGAAGTTTTTCCACTTCGTCTGCCAAATTTCCGCGGGCGTTCGTGCTGACCAGCATCCCTTTTTTGTTAACGAGCCACATGGCCGGAATCGATTGGATGCCGAAGCGCGAGGAGATGTCGTTTTGCCAGCCTTTGCCGTCGAAATATTGCGGCCAAGCCATTCCATTTTCTTTGAGGAAGCTCTCGAGCTTCGCCTTGTCCTTGTCGAGCGAGATTCCGACGATTTCAAAACCCTTGGCGTGCAGGGCATCGTAACTCTTCACGAGATTTGGAACTTCTTTGACGCAGGGGCCGCACCAAGTGGCCCAAAAGTCGAGGAGCACGACCTTGCCGCGCATTTTTGCGAGATCGACCTCGGCGCCATCCACTGCCGTGAATTTCAAATCCAGCGGCTCGCTTTTCCATTTCGCCGTCTCGGCATTCCGGGCGATCATGGTCTTAATCTCTTGATTCATTGGAGCCTCGGGGTAGGCCTGCAGGTGTTTTTCAGCCAATTTTTGCCAATCGGCTTCGGGCATGTTGCGGGAGCCAATCAGCACTTGGATTCCACTGGCCTCCCCTTTGACCCCAGACGGCGCGTCGGGGGCAGCCGCAATTTCGTTGAGCACGACCATCATGTCGGGCCCCGGAGGCAGACCGGCAAATCGACGCGCGCCCGAGAATTGGGCCTCGAAAAGTTTCACCTGCCAGCGGCGCGGATCATTGGATGCCGCAGTCGAAAATTCCTTGTTCACCGTGTCAAACGCAGCAAGTCCTGATTTGATAAAAGCCACCGCCTCGTCGCGGTTTTTTGGGGGCGTGGCGGGTTTTTTGAGATTGTTCATCGCCTCCTCGACTTTTTTCCAAGCCTCGTCAGCAGCAGGATCGGCAAAAGCCGAGTTGGCGGTGAAAGCCACGGCGACAATCAGGGTGAAACGGCGGATGATGGGAAACATAGAAAGCTATAACGCTCACGACCTCTCGATTTTGGCAAGCCTTCCTAGGTTGGAAAAACTCGATCCTCCCCCGCCGCCGTTGTAGTCGTTCCACCCATGAAATCCCATCGCAAGGAACTCTGGTTCGAAATCCCCCGCCGCCGGGCGTTTCTGAACATCACCCCGGAGGTCGAGTCCTGCCTGCGCGAGAGCGGCATTCGCGAGGGGCTCTGCCTCGTCAACGCCATGCACATCTCGGCCAGTGTATTCATCAATGACGACGAGTCCGGCCTGCACCGCGATTTTGAAAAGTGGCTGGAAAAACTCGCGCCCGAGCATCCCCATGCTCAATACGCTCACAACGGTGCCGAGGACAACGCCGACGCCCACCTCAAGCGCTCGATCATGGGCCGCGAGGTCGTGGTGGCCGTAACCGATGGCGCGCTGGATTTCGGGCCATGGGAGCAGATTTTCTATGGCGAGTTCGACGGGCTCCGCAAAAAGCGCGTCCTGGTTAAAATCATCGGCGAGTAGCCGCCGACCGGTGCAGCTTGAAAAAAAACCGGCGGCCAATAGCTTTCCCGGTGCCATGACGCCAATCGAATCGTCCAGCATTGCCCGCACCTCCCCCGCGCCGGCGCGTTCACCCGCGCGGAGGTGGGTTTCTTGACTGCCGCAGAGCGCAAGCGCCTCGTCGAAGCGCGCAAGGCCCGCTCGGCCGTGTGGCGTGTGATCCATTGGCTGGGCTCGATGCAGCTCGCTCTGATTCTGCTCTCCACGATCGCCGCCGCCTGTGCGATCGCCACCATCGCGGAGTCAGAATTCAGCACAAAAATCGCGCAGGTTTATATCTACAAGGCTCCGTGGTTCATGGTGTGGCTGATTGTTCTTTGCATCAACCTCCTCGCCGTCACGATCACCCGCTGGCCTTGGGCGAAGGCCCACACCGGCTTCATCATCACCCACTACGGCATCATCACGCTCCTCATCGGCGCGATGATCGGCATCCAGACCGGCTTCGAGGGAAATGTCACCCTCCACAAGGACAAGCCCCCCGTCCGCAAGCTCACCATCAACCGCAGCATCATCCAGGTCGAAAGCCCGAACGACACCGCGCTCTATGTGATGCCATTTGACGCCTCGACCGCCCGCCCGAGTGAGAAACGCCCGCGCGTTTTTGAAGTTCCCAAGACCGACCTGGAAATCATCGCCGACGGGTTCAGCGACAATTTGATCAAAGAGGAAAAACTCGTTCCCGCCGAGGGCCGACAGCCCGGCGTGGCGCTTCGCTTCACCAGCGCCCGCATGGGCCAAAACCAAGAGATCCCCATCGCGATGGAATCCTCCGAACCGCAGGAGAAGGATTTTTTCGGACTCGCTCGGATCGTTTTGCAGAAAGACCTCCCGCCGCCCAAAGCCCCGGGAGGAGCAGAAACCCAGATGGTCTTCGGGAAATTCGCCTCGGTCGTGCAGGGCGAAAAATCCA
>JBMTBF010000173.1:0-3824 GCA_049429585.1 Terrimicrobiaceae bacterium
TTCGAACCCCTGACCTCCTCAATGCCATTGAGGCGCTCTACCAACTGAGCTAAGACCCCGTAAAAGGGACGGAAAAACTGGCGCAAACGCGCGGAGAGATCAAGAAGGTTTCTTGGCCAAGCACGCCGCACCGATGATGCCGGCGTTGTTTTGCAGGATGGCCGCCTCGATCAACACCTCGGTCTTCGAGGTCAGATACGGCATGAATTTTTCCGCCTTCCGGCTGATCCCGCCGCCAATAATGAAAAGCTCGGGGGAGAATAGCCGCTCAAGTTCGCCCAGATATTCGCCAACGAGCTTGCCCCATTTTCTAAAAGAAAGGTCTTTCTCCTCGCGCACCCGCTCGGAGGCGCGGCGTTCTGCATCCTTGCCGCGTATCTTCAGGTGGCCGAACTCGGTGTTCGGTAGGAGCACCCCATCGCAGAAAATCGCGGTGCCGATCCCCGTACCGAAGGTGAGCATGATCACCGTGCCCTGCCGCCCGCGCCCCGATCCGAACTGCATCTCGGCGATTCCCGCCGCATCGGCGTCGTTCACCACTGCCACCGGCCCACCGAGGTGGCTTGAGAAAAGTTTCGAGGCATCCACATGCAGCCACGACTTGTCGACATTTGCGGCTGAGAAAACGACGCCCTTTTTAACGATGCCGGGGAAGGTCACGCCCACGGGTCCCTTGTGCGAAAAATGCGCCGCGATCTCCTTCAGGGCGTCGGCCACCGAATTGGGCCGTGCAGGTTGCGGGGTGGGAATCCGGTGACGCTCGGCGACGAGTTCGCCGGTTTTTACATTTACAGGGGCGCCTTTGATGCCGGTTCCGCCGATATCGATGCCAAGGATGGTCATGGGATTGTTTTTAGGAGGTGAGGGGAGCCTTTGTCCTTCGCGCGATCTGCGGCGTCAAGTCTTGCGGGGTTGGCGAGGGAAGCTTCCCCGTTGTAGTGTCCCGCACCATGTCCACGACCCGCACTCCGCTCCGCTCCGAAATTCCCGAGTCCGATAAATGGGACCTCGCTCCTCTCTTCAAAACCGATGCCGATTGGGAGTCCGACTTCGCGAAGCTTCATTCTTCGTATACCGGCGTATCGAAATTCCGGAGCCATCTCGCTGAATCTCCATCCACACTGGCCGAGTGCCTCGAATTCGAAAAATCCATCGACCAGCTCGTCGACCAGCTCAACCAATACGCCGCACTCTCCACGGCGGGCGACAGTTCCGACGCCGCAGCGCTCGCCCGCGAGGCGAAACTCGATGGCCTGCTCGTCCAAGTCGGTGAGGCATTTTCTTTCATATCACCCGAAATCCAGCAGATCTCCGACGATCAGTTCGCCCGTTTTCTCGCCGATCCCGCCTTGGCGGATTGGGCGATCCCTCTGAAAAAAATCCGCCGGAACAAGCCGCACACGCTCACCGCTGGGGAGGAACGCCTACTCGCTCTCGGCTCCTCGGCGATGCGTGGCCACTCGGAGACCTTCTCGCAGCTTACGAATGTGGACATGAAGTTCGGCGTGCTGAAGGACGCCGAGGGCAATGAGCGCGAACTGACGCAGAGTTCGTTCTCGTCCTTCCTCCAGCAGCGCGATCCCGCTGTGCGCAAGGCGGCATTCCACCAGTTCTACCACGAGTTTTCGGACCACCAATTCTCCCTCGCCGCCGGCTTGGCGAATTCCATCCGCGCCGATGTCTTTTACGCCCGCGCCAGAAACCATGCCTCCGCCCGCGAGTCGGCGCTGTTCTCCGACGATGTGCCTGTAGCGATCTACGATAACCTCATCTCGACCGTCCGCGCGAATCTTGCCCCGCTTTTCGAGTATTTCGAACTCCGCCGCCGCGTCCTCAAACTCGAGGAAATCCATCACTACGACACCTATGTGACGATGGTGGATAATGTGAAAACAAATGTCCCTTGGGATGAAGCGGTGGAGAAAGTCGTCGCCGCGCTCGAACCACTCGGTCCCGAATACACCGCCACCATGGCCCACGGCCTCCGCGAGGGCCGCTGGTGCGACCGCTACGAGAACAAAGGCAAACGCAGCGGTGCCTTTTCCTACGGCACCTACTCGAGCCCGCCCTACATCATGATGAACTACAAGGCCGATGTTTTTTCGGATGTCTACACACTCGCCCACGAAGCCGGGCACTCCATGCACACCTGGCATTCCAGTCGCGCCCAGCTTTACCAGAACCACGGCTACCCGATCTTCCTCGCCGAGGTTGCCTCGACTTTCAATGAGATGCTCCTCACCGAGCATTTGCTGAAAACCACGAGCGATCCTGTGATGAAAGCGTTCATCCTGAACCGCCAGATCGATGACCTGCGTGGCACGCTCTACCGCCAGACGATGTTCGCCGAGTTCGAGCGCGAAACCCACGCCGCCGAAGAGCGCGGCGACGCCGTGACGCTCGAGGGTTTCAAAAAAATCTACCGCAGCCTGCTCACCGACTACTTCGGTCCGAAATTCTCGATCGACGAGGAACTCGATCTCGAGTGCCTGCGGATCCCGCATTTCTACAGCGCGTTCTATGTCTACAAATACGCCACCGGCATTTCCGCCGCCGCCGCTCTTGCACGCCAAGTTCTTGAAACCGGCGACGCCAGCCGCTACCTGGGCTTCCTAAAAAGTGGCGGCAGCAAATTCCCGGTCGAAACCCTGCACGATGCCGGAGTGGACATGGCCAGCCCCGAACCGGTCCAAGCCACACTCGACCTCTTCGCCCGCCGCGTGAAGGAGCTTTCGGCCTTGATTGGGTAAGATTTTTTCGAAGCAAACTCCCGCCTGTTGCCGACAACGAACCATCGTCGTGGACCAGGTCATTTCGGCGACCGCCTCTAGGGCCCTCACGCCTGAATTTACCTCAAGGGAAACCGCGTTGCCATTCATCAAAGGTTTAATTATTCAACAACCCATGCTCCCTCTGATGAAGTCCCGTTTTGGTTTTTTAAGGCCTTGTCTCCCTGGGGCCTTTTTTCTGCTTCTGGCTGCTTGCTCCCTTTACGCCTCCCAATGGCCTGGAGACATTCGTGTTTACCAAGTCAATGGCCGGCCCGTTGAAATCATTCTCAAGGATGGAAGCAAACCGCTTATCCGCGTTGGCGAAAAGATTCCGGTCGATGCGACCATTCGAACCCCTGATGGGTCATCGCTCACCTTGATGTTTTCGAATGGAGCGACGGTTTCCGTTCAACCTGGAACCGAGCTTCAAGTGTCATTTCTAACGAGTGATCCAGATCGTGTCGCGATGCCGTTGCCGCCAAGGAATACGGCTGGTCAGCCTCTATCTGAAACCGATGTGAGATTGATGAAGGGCCTGATTATGCTCGATGTCCCCACGCAAAATCGAAAGTCCACATTCCAAGTCACCACACCGCTCGGAATCGCCTGTATTCGAGGCACGCGGTATTTCGTGCAGAGTGGAAAAAACCTCGCAATCGTAGGCGTCGTTTCCGGAAAAGTTCTCGCGACGAGTCTTACAGGCGACAGTAAATTGGTTGTCCCGGGAACCGCCGTGGCCATGTCGCCTGCCGGTTTTATTGAAGTCGGCCCGGTTGGCGCATCGCTGCTTCAGCAAACCATGAGCATTCTCAATTTCTTGAATCCTTCCTCAGCATCCGCTCTTCCAGCGCCGTCGAAAGCTCCCTCCAGTCGAGCGTCCTACAACCTCTCCGAGTAGTTTTTGACCCCAGGTGGGATGCATTGCGGCGAAGCTCACCAGGGCTTGTGCCGCCCAGCACGCAGATGGTTTTCAAGTTCTGCGGCTGAAAAAATCAATTTCCCAACTCGGGAGTGAGCCAGACTTCTTTGAGGATTTGGACGCGGTTGCTCCAG
>JBMTBF010000174.1:0-3811 GCA_049429585.1 Terrimicrobiaceae bacterium
TTCGGATGATGGAGCTGTGGTTCCAGCAGAATTTCCTGGAGGACAAAATCTCGCTTCGCCTCGGAAACATCACGGCCGACTCGGAATTCCTCGTCTCCGACTACGGCGGGCTTTTCATCAACGCCGCATTCGGCTGGCCGGCCTTGGCATCCATGAACATGCCCGGTGGCGGCGCGGCCTTCCCGACCGGCGGGTTGGGCGCTCGCTTGGCAGTTGAGCCGACCGACTGGCTGGGATTCCGCTCCGGTGTGTTTTTAACGAATCTCATTCCGCAAAACATCAACCGCGCCGGCTTCCGCTGGGACCTCAACTCCAAGCAGGCGGTGACTTGGATGAGCGAGGTGTGCTTTTCGCATGGAATGGGCGAGGGGAGCCAAGTCCTCCCCGGCTTTGTGAAAGCAGGGATGTGGCTCCAGACTGGCGCCGAGGCGAACGCGCTTGATCCTGCGAGCAACCTGCCAAACACGGGATTCTACCTACTCGCCGACCAGATGCTGATTCCCGAGCGGCACGCCGATGGGTCCCTCGGCGACCAGGGTCTGGGCGCTTTCGGCGGTATCGGATTCACTCCCCCTGCCCGCAATGTGGTGGATTTTTATTTGAATGCAGGCCTCACCTACAAAGGCCTCATTCCCGGGCGCGATGCCGACACATGCGGCATGGCGTGCGGGCTGGCGAGCCTGAGCAATGGGGCGGATAACACTTTGCGCGACGAGGGATTTGCCCCCCAGGCGGCCGAGATGGTGCTCGAGGCGACCTACCAATGCGTGCTGGCCCCGTGGTGCTCCGTGCAACCGGACATTCAATACATCATCAACCCCGGTGCGACCTCGGCCACTGGCAACGCCTTGGTCCTTGGCGCCCGCTTCTCGATCGTCTTTTGACGATTTTACCAAAACGCACCATTTGGTTGAATACCGCAGTGAGGCCGCTCCTTTTTCCTTAATCCCGCCGCCTCGAAGTCCCAGCTCGCGGGCTTCGAGTGATCCACCAAGGGAATTTCTGAAATTCGTAATAATTTGGCTTCCGCCCCGCGAAAGGGGCCGCTAAAAACCCACTCTGTTATGTTCAAAAATCCCTTCAGCTCGCTCGGCGGGCGCATCCTGACCATCGTCGTTCTCGGCATTGTCCTGACCCTTTCCGCATCGCTCTATGTGATCTACCAGCGGATCACGAAAATCATTTACTCCGAGATGGAACACGATATGCGCGCCACCCTGGTGCAGGCCGAGAGCACGACCGACTCAATCGGCGAACTCGCGAAAGATGGAGCTTTCAATTACGCCCAACTCGCAGGCGAACTCCAAACCAAGGGCAAGGAAAACTACCGCGAGACTCTTTTCTATAAAACCGTTCCCGTCGTTGCCGCTTGGGAAGCCGTTCGCAAATCGATCGAAGGCAGCTCCACAACATTCCGGATCGTTCGCGACAACCCTCGCAACAAGGAAAACCTCCCCAAAAGCGAACTCGACCGCAAGCTGCTCAACGCCGTCGAAAAAGAGGGCAAACCCGAGGTTTTCATTGTGGACCGTGAATCCGGTGTGGTGGCCTACGCCCGACCCGTCGTCATGTCCCAGAGCTGCATGTCCTGCCATGGCAGCCCCTCGAAGAGCCCCACTGGGGACGGCAAGGACCTCCTCGGCTTCCAAATGGAAAACTGGAATCCCGGCGAGCGCCGTGGCGCCTATGTCTTGAGCGCTCCTGTGAGCGAGATCGATACGCCCCGCCGCGAGGCCATGGTCGAGGCCCTGACGTACTCGATTCCCTCCGCGCTCGTGATCCTCGGTTTTTCGATCGGTGTCGTGATGCGAATCAACAAGCGCCTCCTCCAAACCACCGACGAACTGGAGAACGGCTCCCAGCAGTTGGCCGCCGCATCCGGACAAGTCTCCTCCTCCAGCCAGCGCCTTGCCGATGGCGCCAGCGAGCAAGCCGCCTCCCTGGAGGAAACCAGCTCCTCCCTCGAGGAAATTTCCACCGTCACCCGCCTCAACGCGGAAAGTGCCCAGCAGGCGAAGGAATCCTCGCACCTTGCCCGCGAAGCCGCCGAAAGCGGCTTGGCCGATATGGAAAACATGATCACCGCCATGGGCGAGATCCAGAAATCCGGCGACAAGATCGCCAAGATCATCCGAACCATCGACGAAATCGCCTTCCAGACGAACATCCTTGCGCTCAACGCCGCCGTCGAGGCCGCCCGCGCCGGTGAAGCGGGTCTCGGATTTGCCGTTGTCGCCGATGAAGTCCGCAACCTCGCCCGCCGCAGTGCCGAGGCCGCCAAGGAGACGACCGAGATCATTGAGGAATCCATTGTGAAAAGCCGCGCTGGCAGCGAGATCAGCAAGCAGGTGGCCGAGGGCCTCACCTCGATCGTTTCAAAAGCCCGCCAGGTGGACGACTTGATCGGCCAAATCTCGCTCGCCTCCCAGGAACAAAGTCAGGGCGTGGGCTTGATCAATACCTCGATCAGCCAGCTCGATAATGTTACCCAGGGCAACGCTGCCGCCGCCGAGGAAAGTGCCAGCGCCTCCGAGCAACTCCGCTCCCAGGCCTCGCTCCTCCACGACATGGTCGCTCAGCTCCGCTCGATGGTCACGGGCGCCACAGTCTCCAAGTCGCTCCAACAATCCGCCGTTTCGCACGAGGCGTTCTTCTTCGAGGCCGCTCCGGCCAAAAGCTCCGGAAAAGAGGCCAAGAAAAAGCCTGCCACGCTGGGCTCCGCCAGCCGACTGCCCCTCTCGCCGCCAAAATCCGGCGGGAGCAAGCCGGTTTCCGACGACGATTTCGTGGACGAGGTCTGATATCCCTTGATGCGGTCCGCCCCGTGCGGACCGCGCAAAACCCGCCCGAATGTCGCAAGAGAAACTCGAGAAAATCGACCTGTGGATCGCCCAAGCCTCGAGGGAAGTTCAGCTTTCCGAGCCAGGCACTGATCGCAGCCAGTTTCCGCTGCGCGACCTTTTTGCAGGCATCGAGGAAAAATCCCGCGATCTTCCGGGGTTCGAGGAATTCCACAAATGCGCGGCGCATACAAACGCTCTCATCGAGGAAATTCTCTTCTCCGGCCAAAACTACACCGTCGAGCAACTCGAATCCCTCGCCAACCTGACAACCCAACTGGCCGATCTCCGCTCGGGCAATGCGGAGGCATTTGTTCCTCCCGACGAGTCCCCGAAGGCGGAGACCGCGGCCGAGGATCTTGAAAAAATCGACCTCTGGGTTTCCCAGGCAGCTCGGGAAATCCTCCTTTCCGAGCCCGGGACCGACCGCAGCCAGTTTCCGCTCCGCGATCTCTTCGCCAGCATCGAGGAGAAATCCCGCGGCAAGGCGGGCCTCGAGGAATTCCACAAATGCGCGGCGCATACAAACGCTCTCATCGAGGAAATTCTCTTCTCCGGCCAAAACTACACCGGCGACCAGCTTGAAACCCTCGGCAATCTCGCCGGCCAGTTGGAGAGCCTCCGATCCGGAAACGCCACTGCATTTGTTCCGCCCAGCGCTCCTGCCGATCCCTCAACGCCCGCACCCCGGACGATGGCGGCCGCTCCCGCTCCTGCCGCGGAGCAGGGGGATGAGCACACATCGATCAACATCGAGGCCGACGGAGACATCCTCCACGAATTTTCCACCGAGGCGCGCGAGCATTTGGACAACATCGAGCAGGGTGTGCTCGTGCTCGAGGACCAGCCGGGTGACGCCGCCACGCTCAGCTCGATCTTCCGGGCCTTCCACACTTTCAAGGGCGCTTCCGGATTCCTGCGCCTCATGCCGGTCAACCGCCTGTCGCACGAACTCGAGAACCTGCTCGACC
>JBMTBF010000175.1:0-3784 GCA_049429585.1 Terrimicrobiaceae bacterium
TAGAGTCGGAACGCGGAGGCGGGCAGGGCCCGCAAATCAACCGATCGGGGTTTCGGGTTCGTCCTGGGGTTCGGCCTCGATTTCCTTGCGGATCGCCTTTGAGATGAAGGGGCGCACGAATCCGTAGATAAGAAACCCGACGAATAACACTGCTGGCATCCAGTAGTAGTTCATGGCGGTGAAGGCTAGGAGGATAATCAGGCCGAGAAATGCCGGGAGGGATCGCTGGGTGCGCCAGTTCAGGCTCTTGAAGCTCGGGTATTTCACGCGGCTGAACATCATGAAGGAGAGGAAAATCAACAGCACCGGGAGCGCGTATTTCCACGATCCGATGCTCCGTTCGTCCTCGCGTAGCCACAGCATGAAGAGAGTCAATGACGCGATCAGACCGGCTGCGGCGGGAATCGGGAAGCCTTGGAAATCTTTCTCGGGTTTATCCGAGTTCGCGGCGGCGATGCAGTTGAAGCGCGCCAGACGAAGCCCGCCGCAGAGCAAAAAGAAAAAGGCGATCAACCACCCCGAGCGCTGAAAGTCGCGCAGGACGATTTGATAGACAAGCAACGCCGGCGCGATGCCGAAGGAAACGATGTCGGCCAGCGAGTCGAACTCCCGTCCGAACGGACTCTCATGCCCGCCAAGTCGCGCCAGACGGCCATCCAGCAGGTCGAAAACACACGCGCCGAGAATGAAGGCGATTGCTTCATGGTAGAGCATCCCGGTCGGGTGACCCTGCGCGGCGAGTAGCGAGGCTTCGAAAATGCGGAGCGTCGCGGCGAATCCACAGAAGAGGTTTCCCGCCGTCATCAAATTCGGCAGGAGGTAGATTTTCGGCTCCGATGGGGTGTGCTGGCTCATCTCGAAAAATCCGCCACGGGTGTCTCGCCCCCGCGCACCTTGTCGCCAATCTGGACCAAAACCTCGGCCTCAAGCGGGAAATACATCTCGGTACGGGATCCGAAGCGGATCATTCCAAACCGCTCGCCGCGCACGACTTTGTCGCCCACGACGGACCAAGGACAGATGCGGCGGGCGATCAAGCCTGTGATTTGTTTCACCATCACCGTGGCCACGGGACCGGAGAAAACCCAGGAGCGGCTTTGATTGAGGGACGACGACAGGGGATTCCGTGCATCGAGGAACTTGCCGGGTTTCGGTTCGGAATGCGTTACCTCGCCAGCCAAGGGTGCGCGATTGATGTGGACATCCAAAACCGAGAGAAAAATCCCGATCCGGCGGACCTTTTTCTTCAGAAATTCTGGTTCTTCCACTTCATCGATGGTGGTGACAACCCCATCGGCGGGGGAGACGGCAATGTGATCGCCATCTGGTGGAAAGCGTTCCGGATCACGAAAAAAATAGAATGTGAAAATAAGCAACGCCGCGAAAAGAAAGGAGACAATCGGGAGTAGCGCCAAGGTGATGAGCCACCCCGCCGCTAAAAAACCGAGAATCCAGATGGCCTCGCCAAGAGCCTTGCTTTTCATGCGCGGGACGCTACCAGAGCGCCCTGGTTTGCCAAGCCGAAGGAGCATTTTGAAATCAAGCCCTGGTCGATTGCAGGGAGATTTTGCTAATCGGGAGTTCGAGGGCCTTGGCGGCGGTGCGGAGGAATCCTTCGGCGGAATCGGTGAGGGCGACTTCGAGTTGACCGCTATCTTTTTGTGAGGAAGAGAGACCGGAATCGGTCAGAAGCAGTCCCACCGCGCGGGCGCAATTTTCGGCGGAGTCCACGAGAGAAACGGCGGGGCCGACGATCCGGGCAATTGCGTTTTTAAGGAGCGGGTAATGGGTGCAGCCGAGGACGAGGGTGTCGATGCCTTGCGAGAGCAGAGGATCGAGGTAGCGAGCGAGCATTTGGTCGGTGACGGAATCCTCGATCAAACCTTCCTCGATGAGGGGAACGAGGAGTGGGCAAGGGGCGCTGTGGATCGTTGCGGAGGGTTCGAGCGCGTGGATGGCTTTTTCGTAGGCCCCGCTGGCGATAGTGGCGCGGGTGCCAATGACACCGATGGTCTTATTTTTCGTCGAATCGACAGCGGCTTGTGCACCGGGATCGACGACTCCGAGGACTGGGACACCGAAGACTTCCTTCATGCGCGGGACACCGAGGGCTGAGGCGGTGTTGCAGGCGACGACGACCATTTTTGCGCCGCCTCGGAGAAGCATGTTTCCGATCTCAATGCTGTAGCGCTCGACTGTTTCACGGCTTTTTCCGCCGTAGGGAACGCGGGCCGTGTCGCCGATGTAGAGGATGCTTTCGTTGGGAAGGAGTCGACGAAGGCTGGCGGCGACGGTGAGGCCTCCGATGCCGGAGTCGAAGACGCCAATAGGCGATTCTGGGGAGAGGTTAGTTGGCATTGGGAGATGGGGAGGGTTTTTCGGGGGCTTTCTTTTTAATGGTTTCTGCGGCTCGCTGGACGGCTTCGTTGAGCGAGGAGGGAACGCCTGCGGCAGAGATGGTGGGGGCAAGGTCGGGCACTGAGGTTTTGTCGGTCGGGCTGGCGACGGCGGAGGGCTCTTGATAATCACGGCGGCCGGAGATGGCATTTCGGAAACGGCCCACGCCTTCCAAGATCGCACGGGCGAATGCGTCGCGGTATTGGCTCGAGGCGATGAGGCGTCCATCGACCGGGTGGTTCATGAAGCCGCCTTCGAGAAGAACGCCGGGGATTTTGACATCGCGGATGACGACGAATCGGGCACGCTTGATGCCGCGGTCGTAGAGGCGCATTTGGCGGAGCATCGAGGAGTGGAGGGCAGTGGCAAGGGCGATGTTCTCGGGATCGCGGGCGTGTCCGGGGTGTTGCTTGAGGTCGCTGTAGCTGAAGTTTTCCTCGTCCATCGACGGCACGCCGCGCGGGGCCAGGGCGAAGGTTTCGATGCCCGAGGCGCCGCCGCCCGAGCTTTTGTTGAAGTGGACGCTGATAAAAACGGCGTTGGGGAATTTGTTGGCGAATGCGGCGCGATCTTCGAGCGGGATGAAAACATCGCGCGAGCGGGTGAGGTGGACGGTGTAGCCGTTCTGCTCGAGAAGTCGCTTGGCGCGGAGGACGACATCGAGGGCGGCCTCTTTTTCAATACCCCGGCTGCCCTTCGCGCCGCTGTCGTGGCCACCATGGCCGGCGTCGAGGATGACGGTCCGGATCGGTGTGGCGTTTTTGATGAGGCTGGGACGCATCACCGGCTCGATGATCTTTGTCACATCCATCGCGGAGATCAGGATCGTCCCGTCCTTTTCGCGAATGGGGAAGCACAGGACATACTTTACATTGTTGATGAAAATCTCGCGCTTCCCGACCTCACCCCGGATTTTCCGGCCCTTGCCGCTGATTTCAAAATTCCTGCCGTTTTTAATCGGCTTCGGGAGTTGGTAAAAACGGGAGACATCCTCGATAGGCACATGGCGTCGCCCCTCAACCATCGTTACCTGCCAATCAGCGGGCGAGTCGGTGATGGCGAGGAGGAAAACGAGGAGCGGGATAGCCAGGCGAAACATGTTCCATGTTCCGCTACGGCAGTTTGATTCGTGCCTGTCCCCTTTTGCCAGCATCGCGTCAGTGGCGCGGGCGCATGTGGGGGAAAAGGATGACATCGCGGATGCTCTCCACACCGGTGAGCATCATGACAAGGCGGTCGATGCCGATGCCAATCCCGCCGGCGGGGGGCATTCCATATTCGAGGGCGTCAAGGAAGTCGTCGTCGAGTTTTTGGGTTTCCCCGCCGCTCTGATGCTCGAGGCGTTCCCGCTGGATGTCGGGGTCGTTCAACTCCGAGTATCCCGGTG
>JBMTBF010000176.1:0-3782 GCA_049429585.1 Terrimicrobiaceae bacterium
AAGGGCTACGACTTGGTCATCCACGACGAGTGCGCGGCGGCCATCGATGACCCGGAAGTGATCCATGGCATCATCACGCCCCACCAAAACGGCATTCCTGGCATCAATCTCCACTGCGCCATGCACAGCTATCGCTTCGGGGATTTCCAAAACCCGGTGGACCCGGAAGCCGCAAATGCCGCATGGTTCAAATACCTTGGGTTGCAAAGTTTCCGCCACGGCCCGCATGTCCCCCTCTCGGTCCGCTTCACAAACGCCAACCACCCGGCGAATGCAGGCCTCAAGGATTGGAATACAGGAAATGAAGAGCTCTACCATGTCGTGCAGGTCATGCCCGGATCGACAGTCCTCGCGCATGGTTCCCAGAAAGTCCGCGACAAGGACGGCACCGAGAAAGTCGACGACCATCCGATCGTCTGGGTCCACGAATACGGCCCAAAAAATGTTCGCATCTGGTCGACCTCCCTCGGCCATTTCAATGAAACGGTCGCCGACGACCGCTACCTCGACATGCTGGCGAATGGCGTCGTCTGGACACTGAACCGCGACGATCTCCGAAAGAATGCGCTTTAGGGCTTTCAACAGTTCGCGGCGAATCAATCGGATTCACACAAATAAAACCAGAAGCAGGGCAGGGGGCATGATCCGATTTTTTAAACCGTCAACCCTGTGTCGGATGGTCACACTCGTGCTCCTTTCACTGTCCCTGCCCATCCACTCCTTCGCCGGACCAGCGACCGGAACGCCAACCGATTCCGCCGATGTCATCGTCTATGGAGCCACGCCCAGCGGTGTTTGCGCCGCGATTGCCGCGGCCCGCGAGGGGGCAGCCGTCCTGCTGATCGAACCGACAGACCACATCGGGGGATTGAATACCGGCGGCCTCAGCTTCAGCGACTCGAATCAAATGCACCGCAAAACCCTCATGGGGCTATTCGATGAATGGCACACGAGGATTGCAAAAGACTACACCGATCGTGGACTGAAGGCTCCCTTCGACCCCGCCCTCAAAAACCAGGCGCCATGGACCTACGAGCCCCATGTCGCCATGCGCGTGACGAAGCAGATGCTCGACGAGGCGGGGGTGAAAGTCCTTACGGAGCGTTATCTGCAATCGGTCACCAAGGATGGCCCCCGAATCACTTCTCTCGTGACCAAGAACGGCACCTTCTTGGCCAAGGTCTTTGTTGATGGCACTTATGAAGGAGACCTCATGGCCGCCGCCGGAGTCGATTGGCGCGCCGACCGCGAAGGCCGGGAGGAATTCGGCGAAACGCTGGCCGGAAAGCAATACCCGAAGAAAAAGATGGAGATCAGCGGATTCGATGACCAAGGGAACTTGTTACCCCTGGTGACAACCGCCGATGGCGGCCCCGACGCGGCGGGCGACAAAAATCTCATGACCTACAGCTTCCGGCTGTGCCTTACCCAGGACCCGAACAACAAGGTGCCGATGATCGAGCCGGACAACTATGATCCTGCACGCTTCGAAATCATCCGCCGCTATCTCAAAGCCGGTGGCGATCCGAATATGATCGGCTTCGATCCGTATCCCCTGCCTGGTCAAAAATTCGATGGGAACAACTCGATCAACCGTCAGTTCTCACTCGGCCTCATCGGAGGCGGCAATGCATGGCATGAGGCGGATGAGGCTGGTCGCAAGGCAATCTGGGAAGCCCATAAACAATACACCTTGGAATTCATCCATTTTCTTAAAAACGATCCCGCCATTCCCAAACATCTTCGAGATCGCTACGCCAAGTGGGGCTTTTGCAAAGACGAGTTCCCCGAATACGGCCATTTCTCGCCGGCATTGTATGTCCGCGAGGCCAGGCGCCTCAAGGGACTCCATGTCATCAGCCAAAAGGATATCATCGACGAACCCCGGAAGGATGACGCCATCGCCATCTCGTCGTTCCCCATCGACTCGCACGACTGCCAGCGTATCGCTCTGAAGGACGGGGGAGTCATCAATGAGGGCACAATCTACCCTGTCAAACCGAAGGGAACTCCTCGCGGTTACGCCTACCATGTTCCCTACCGCTCGATTCTTCCCCGCCCTGAACAGTGCGACAACCTGCTCGTTCCCACCGCCCTCTCGAGCACCCATGTGGCGATGTCATCGCTCAGGATCGAAGGGGCCTGGATGGTGATCGGCCAAGGCGCCGGAGTGGCTGCGGCCTTGGCGGCAAAGGAGGGAACCCCGGTTCAAGAGGTGCCCTACCCAAAACTCAAGGAGCGCCTTCTGGCGCAGGGGCAGGCACTGGAATTGCCGCTGGAAAAATAAAGCCCCCGCTACTGCATGTCGTTTACTTACACGCCGCCGAGTTTCATTTTCATGATGATTGAGATCATGCTTTGTATTTTTAAACCTGCTGACATTCGATGATTCACCGATTTCTGCTCTCGCTGGCCCCACTCCTCCTTTCACCGCTCTTGGCCATCGGAGCGGAGGCTGCGACCCCCGCGTCGAAGCCCAATGTCATCTACATCCTCGCCGATGACCTTGGCTATGGAGACCTCTCGTGTTACGGGCAGAAAAAATTCCAAACGCCGAATATCGATCGCCTCGCCTCGGAGGGCATGCGGTTTACCGACCATTATTCCGGCAATACCGTGTGCTCCCCCTCTCGCGCCTGCCTCATGACCGGTCAACATCCGGGCCGCATTCATTGCCGCGGCAATGGCCCCGAGAACACCTACACGAAGCTGGATCCCGCCATGACCACACTGCCCCGCCTTTTCAAAAACGCGGGTTACAACACCGGATTATATGGCAAATGGGGACTCGGCGAAACAACGAGAGCCGGCGCTCCGAGCCCCCTCACCCACGGCTTCGACACCTTCAGCGCGTGGAAGGACCAGTCGATCGCCCATACCTACTATCCGTCGACCATTGTCCGGGACGGGAAAGAGGTTCCTCTGGAATCTGGCACCTACATCCACGACCTCCTCATGCAGGACGCCCGGGCCTTCATCAAAAAGAACGCGAAGTCCGGCACTCCGTTTTTTTGCTATATCCCCACGGCCATCCCGCACGCCGCCATGCACGCGCCCGCGGAGCTCCACGAGAAATGGCGCAAGGTCTTCCCGCAATTCGACAAGAAGATCGGCAGGTATAAAGCGGGTAGCGAATCATGCCCCGATGTGCAAAACCCGATCGCCGGCTTCGCGGCGATGATGGAGAAATTGGATCATGATATCGGCCGCCTGCTGGACCTCCTCAAGGAGCTCGGCATCGACGAGAACACAATCGTGCTCTTTGCCAGCGACAATGGATCCCACCTCGAAGGCGGCCATGATCCTGAATTCTGGGATTCGAATGGTCCCTTCAAAGGCCACAAGCGCGACCTCTACGAGGGCGGCATCCGCTCGCCATTCCTGGCGCGTTGGCCCGGCACCATTGCTCCCGGTTCGACCAGCCCGCACATCAGCGCCTTCTGGGATGTCCTTCCGACCATGGCTGAGCTGACTCAGCAACCGACTCCAAAGCAAGTCAACGGCACTTCATTTCTTCCCACCCTCGTCGGCAAACTTGAGGACCAAAAGACACCGGAAGCCCTCTATTGGGAGCACCCGGAAACAAAGGATCACGACTGGGCCGTCCGCATGGGGCCCTGGAAAGGTGTCTTCCGGGGCTGGAAGAAAGACGCTCCGCGCAAGCTGGAAGTCTACAATTTGGACAACGATCCATCCGAATCGAATGACATCTCCGCCAAGTTCCCCGAGATAACTCAAAAAATTCAACAGATCCGCGACCTCGCCCACGCGGAACCTTGAAG
>JBMTBF010000177.1:0-3782 GCA_049429585.1 Terrimicrobiaceae bacterium
GCGGCGCGCGTCACGATTGCCACGCTCTCGGACATGTATTCGGCGATCACCTCAGCGATCGGCACCCTCAAGGGTCCGCTCCACGGTGGCGCGAACGAGGGAGTCATCCATATGCTTCAGCAAATTGGTGACGAGAGCCATGTGGAGGGATGGATCGAAAACCAGCTCGCCCAGAAGAAAAAAATCATGGGCATCGGGCACCGCGTCTACAAAACCCTCGATCCCCGCGCGCCGCACCTCCGCGCGATGGCCGTTACACTTAGCGACCAACTCGGCGAGCCAAAATGGATCCGCATGAGCGAGCAGATCGCGAAGATCATGAAGCAACGGAAGGGACTCAATGCGAATGTCGATTTTTACTCCGCCACCGTCTACTACTCGCTCGGCCTGCCGACCGACCTCTTCACGCCGGTCTTTGCGATCGCACGCTGCGCGGGTTGGACGGGCCATGTGATGGAGCAACTCGCTGACAACCGCCTCTACCGCCCACTCAGCGAATACACCGGCCCGGCCGTCGGCAAAAAATTCGTTCCCGTCGAGAGCCGGGCATGATGCCACGCCTTTCGGCACGCGGCCTGAAAAGGTCGTTCCGAATCGGAGGAAACCGCATCCAAGTGCTGCGAGGGATCGATCTCGACCTCGCGCCGGGCGAGTCCGTTTTTCTGTGCGGCGCGAGCGGTGCCGGCAAGACGACGCTTCTTTATACGATCGCCGGCTTGGAAACACCAGAGGCTGGCATCGTGGAATTCGAGGGACGATCGCTCTACGGGCTTTCCGGAAACGCCCTCGCCCGCTTGCGCAACGAGCGGATGGGTTTTGTTTTCCAATCCTACTTCCTGCTGCCGGAGCTCACCGCCCTGGAAAATGTCCTGCTCCCCTCTCTGATCGGCGGGAAAAAAAACGAGTCCCGTGCGCGGGAATTACTCGATCGCGTCGGCTTGAAAGACCGCATGGACCACCTGCCTGCCGAGCTCAGCGGCGGCGAGCAGCAGCGCGTCGCAATCGCCCGCTCACTGATCAACGACCCATCGATCCTATTCGCCGACGAACCCACCGGGAATCTTGATTCCAAGAATGGCGAGGTCATTATCGCCCTGCTTCTCGATCTCGCCAAGGCGGACGGCCGCACGCTTGCCGTTGTGACGCATGACGACCGGATCGCCGCACGAGGAGACCGGTTGGTGCGAATCGTGGACGGTCTCCTCGCCTGATTCCTGCGATGCCTCTCGACTACCCGGCCCCGTTCAACCAACTCACCCGCGAACTTCGACGTTTGCCAGGCCTTGGGCCCCGGAGTGCGGAGCGTTGCGCGCTTTGGCTTCTTGGTCACAAGGATTCCCGACCCGCCCAACTCGCCGAGGCCATCAACAGCGCCGCAGCCTCCATCCACCCGTGTCGCGAATGCGGATTTTTCGCCGAGGAGGAATTATGCGGCATCTGCTCCCAGCCAACGCGGCAGGGCAAGGAATTGTGCATCGTTGAGCAGGCGACCGACATCCTCCCGCTGGAGCGCAGCGGCGTTTTCGGCGGGCTTTACCACGCTCTGGGCGGACGCCTCGCGCCGCTGGATCACATCGGCCCGGAGCAACTCCGCATCGAGCCACTTCTCCGCCGGATCGAAAAAAACCGCCCCGGCGAGATGATCCTCGCGCTCAGCGCCGATGTCGAAGGCGAGGCAACAACGAATTATCTGACCGAAATCCTCGCCCCGCTCGGGATTCCGCTCACCCGAATCGCACATGGTCTACCAGCAGGCGGCGGGCTAGAGCACGCGGATCAACTCACGCTCCAGCGCGCCCTGACCGGCCGTCGCCCCGCCTGATTCCGAAGCCCAAGAACACCAAGGCCGACGCCCACCCGAAAACCGCCGTCCAAGCGCACCAGTCATACCACCACGGCGGCTTGAACTCGAAAACGACCGGGGTTTTTCCATCCGTCCATACTGCGGAAAAAGCCAGCAGCCCTTTGGTAATCGCCAAGATCCCTCCTCCCTCGCGTGCCGTCCAATCGGGATGCCAGGCCTCGTTAAAGATCAGCCAACCCGGCTGGCCCGTCGCTTCGAATCGCGCACGCTGGTAGTTGGATGCCCCGGTTTTGGCGATTGGCAAAAACGGCCTCCCCTCCTCCAAAACCTCGCCCTCGCGCTGCACGATCCGGCTTTCAACCACCCGCCCCCGAAGCCCCTCCCCGTGCGTCGCACCACCAGGCGTTTCAATCACAGCCAGGTTGTAAGAAGCTCCTCCGAGCGCGGCGATGGCTGTTTCAGGATCATCCGAGGTTGTCTGGATGAAGTCCTGCGCGAGGAATGCTTCGCCAAGCGGATTCCTCACCTCCAGCACCGCGATGTTCGAATTTTCAAAAGCCACTGTCGCCATTTTGCGCAACCGCTCCTGTTGTTTTGAGGAGGTGTCGGGGTCGGTTTTATCAATCAGCAGAAAGGCGACTCCCGCGACTCGGAAGTAGGTGTCGAGCTGCTCGTCGGAGAGAAATGCCGATGCCTGCAATACTGCCGCGTGGCGCTGCTGGAGGTAGTTGTTGAACGCCTCGGCTCCCAGCGCACGACCCGAGAGCCAAGGCGTCATGAGATAAAAATACCGGCCCGAAAAGGGATAAACCCGGCCTGGCTTCGGGGAGGTTTTCAGGAATTCCTGAGCCTCCAAAAAATCCGTCCACACCGCGCGGTCCATCCTCGGCGTGAAAAAGGGCTTTGCGTAAAACCCCGCATCCAACGCCACCACCAGAGCGAACGCGGCAACAAGCGCGGAAGTTTTTGCGAACAAGAGGGAGGCCGCGAGGGCCGCCGCGCCAGCCAAAAACACCGCTCCGGTTACTTGATAAAAATCAAACGGCGCGCGGATGTTGTCATAGAGCGGCAGCCACTCCAGCAGACGGAATCCCGGGACGAGAAGATAAACGATCGAAATCACCGTCGCCGCCCAGCGCCATTTCAGCGAGGCGGGCGGGACGAGTTGAAAAATCACCCAAACCTGCGCGGCGAGCAGGAACCAGGCGATTGCGGGAGTGAAATCCGCAGCGCCCGCAGACATTCCGAGAAATTCCAAGTGACCGCCAAGAACACTGTTTGGGCCGAAGGAGAGCCAGAACATCCCAAGCGCGATAGCGAGCAGCGTCCTAGCGGAGCGACCGAGAGGACTTCCGTGGAGTGAACGGCGAAGCAGCGCCACTGACAGCAGCGCGCCGATAGCAATACCAAGATAAGTGCCGCCATTCAGTGTGGTCGGCGAGAAGCCCGAATCCATCCCCTCCCCCAAAACCTCCCCCCTGTCGAACCAACTCAACGCGCTTTTGGTGCTGAACGCACGCTGCCATCCCTCAAATGGCCCGAGTTCGAACATTGCCAGATAACGCGTCTCGCGAAGCGCGGGCAGGTTTGGAACCACAGCGAGCCAAATCACCACTCCCAGAGCCATAGCCATTGCCTTCCATCCCGGCCTGGCCGCTCGGGGCGTGGAGAAATTCTCGACCGCCGCGAACACGATCAGCGCGGGCAGGGCCATCACGGCCGTTTTTGCATAGGCAAGTGACAGCGCGGAAAACACCACGCCGAGCGTCACAGCCGAGCGAGTCGTTCCCTCACGAAAAAATCCCACCAGCGCCCAAAGCACCCAAGGAAGAATCGCCAGCGAGGCGACCACCACGAAATGCTCGAACGCTCCCGCGCGTGTCAACACCGAGGGACTGAGCAGAAACAAAACCGCGCCAAGCCAGGCAGCGGGGAGATTTTCGGTCCATCGGCGCAGGAAGAAAAACATCCCCGCCGC
>JBMTBF010000178.1:0-3781 GCA_049429585.1 Terrimicrobiaceae bacterium
CCCACGGCGGCCGACTCCTCTTCGAGGACGCCGACATGCAGGTCAACTACGGCGAACGCGTCGCGCTCGTCGGCCCCAACGGCGCTGGCAAATCCACCATTTTCTCCCTCATCCTCGGTCGCGACGAGGCCGACGCCGGCACCATCCAACGCGATGAATGGACCACCCTCGGCTACCTCCCTCAGGAGGCCGAGGCGGTGGGCGACGAGACCGCGCTCGACATCGCCACCGGCCGCGCGGGAGAAGTCCAAGCCCTCGAAAAAATCCTCGCCGCCTGCGAAGCCGCCGGGGATGTCTCCAGCGCAACCTACCTCGAGGCCCACGCGAAACACGAAGCCCTCAGCAACCCGCAAGTCGAGGCCCGCGCGAAAAAAATGCTCACCGGCCTCGGCTACCGCGAGACCGACTGGTCCCGCCCCGCCAAGGAACTCAGCGGCGGCTGGGTCATGCGCGCGCACCTCGCCCGACTGCTCGTCATGGAGCCCGACCTCCTCCTGCTCGACGAGCCGACGAACCACCTTGATCTCCTCTCGCTCCTCTGGCTCCAGCAGTATCTCAAAACCTGCTCCAGCGCCCTTCTCCTCATCTCGCACGACCTTGAGTTCATGGACGCCCTCATCGACGGCGTCTACGAAATCTCCGCCAAAAAACTTGTCCACTACAGCGGCAACTACTCCGCCGCGATGGAACAGCGCGAGCGCAACTACGAAATCCAGGCCGCCGCTTACAAAAACCAGCAAAAGGAAATCTCCGCTCTCCAGGAATTCGCCGACCGCTTCCGTTCCGTCTCCTCGAAGGCCGCGCAGGCCCAGAGCAAGCTCAAGCAGATCGAGCGCATGGAAAAAATCGAGCGCCCGGAGCCTCCGAAAAAACCTTTCCGTTTCCGCATCCCGCAGCCCGAACGCGGCGGCCAGCGCTCCGTCCTGCTCGAGGGTGTGGACATGGCCTACGGCAACCATGTCGTTTACAGAGGACTCGACCTCATGATCGAGCGCGGCGAACGCGTCGCCCTTGTCGGTCCGAATGGCGCCGGCAAATCCACCCTGCTCAAAATCCTCGCCGGCGAAGTCGAGTACCAAAAAGGCAAAGTCACCTACGGCAGCAATTCCAAGATCGGCTACTTCAGCCAGCACCGCGCCGCAACGCTCAATCCCAACAACTCCCTCCTCGACGAAATCCTCTCCACCAACGGCACCCTCCGCGAAGACGAAGCCCGCAGTATCCTCGGTTCTTTTCTCTTCAAACGCGACGACATCCTAAAGAAAACCGCCGTCCTCAGCGGAGGCGAAAAAACACGCCTCAACCTCGTCAAGTTTCTCGTCAATCCCCCGAACCTCCTCCTGATGGATGAACCGACGACACACCTCGACATCCTCACCGTCGAATCCCTCGTCCTCGCGCTCGAAGCCTACGAAGGCACACTCGTCTTCATCTCGCACGATGTGCATTTCATCCGAAAGCTCGCCAATCGCATTCTGCATATCAACTCTGGCCAAGTCACCTCCTACCCCGGCGGCTATGATTACTTCCTCGAAAAATCCGGCCTCCTCGGCTCCGAACGCTTCGCCCTCACCGCTGGTTGATTTCAGCCCAAAAACCCCTTTCGCCGGTAACGGAACACGGCACGTGTTTCGATAACACCCAAAGACAATTTTTGCCGTCCAAGCTGATTTTAGGGACTAAACCCCACCCGTCTTGTCACAGAAAAAAGTGGCATTTGCCCACTCGGCATGCGAAGACAACCCGCTCCATTCCATTAACAACATGAAATCACAAACGACCCGCGCCACCCTAGCCACCGCACTTGCCACCGGCCTCTTGGCGCTCCCGGCCTGCAAACCCAAGGCCCCCGCCGAAGCCGCTCCCAAGCCTGAATCCACCCCCGCCGCCGAAGCTCCCGCCCAAGCAGCTCCGGCTCCTGCCGAAACCACGCCAGCTCCCGCTGCCACTCCGGCTGCTGCCGAAGGCGCTCCCGCCCCTACCCAGCCCGCTGCCGAAGCCAAGCCGATCGAACTTCCCGAGGTCGTAGCCACCGTCAATGGCAAGGATATCAACCGCGCCCAGCTTCAGGAAATTTTCAACGCCGCCGTGCAGTCCTCCGGCATGAATGTCGCGGACCTCTCCAGCGCCCAACAACTTGGCGGTTACACTCAGCTCCTGAACGACTTAATCGACCGCCAACTCCTCTTGGACGCCGCCTCGAAAGAGGAAGTCTCGAGCGAGGACATCGATGCCGAAATCAAAAAATTCAAATCCCAATTCCCCGATGAAGCCATCTTCGACGCCCAGATGAAGCAGGCGGGAATGACCACCGAAAAACTTCAAAACGATGTCCGCGAGGAATTGAAAATCCGCCGTTGGATGGAGTCGCAGGTGAAGGCGCCCGAAGTCTCCGAGGCCGATGCCAAGTCCTTCTACGAATCGAACATCAAGGAGTTCGAGCAACCCGAAACCGTCAAGGCCAGCCACATCCTCTTCATGGTGGATGCCGACGCTCCGGCCGATGTCGTGAAGCAAAAAGAGGAAGCCGCCAAAAAAGCCGCCGCTGAAGCCAAGGCGGGCAAGGATTTCACCGAACTCGCCAAGGCGCTCTCCGAGGAACCCGGCGCCAAGGAATCCGGTGGCGATCTCGGATTTTTCCCCAAGGACCGCATGGTGCCTGAATTCGCCAATGCCGCCTTTGCCGCCAATATCAACGATATCAGCGAACCCGTAAAAACCCAGTTTGGCTGGCATGTCATCAAGGTCACCGACAAAAAAGCCGCTGGCACGGTGCCGTTCGATGAGGTCGATGAGCAAATCACCTCCTATCTCAAAACCATGCGCCAGCGCGAAGCGGTGCAAAAGGTGATGAAAGGCCTCAAGGACTCGGCGAAAGTTCAGACCTTCCTGCCCGCCGCCAGCTAGTCCTCGATGACAGCCGACCAATCAGGAATGCCCGCCGTCGGCGTTATTGGTCTCGGGATCATCGGCGGCCGCGTCGTAGCGAATCTCCGCCGCGCCGGCCATCAGGTTTGGCTATGGAACCGCACCGTGCGACCGGAGCCGAACTTCCTCAGCTCCCCGGCCGAGGTTGCAGATGCCTCGCGTTTCATCCAAATCTTCGTCGCGAACGGCGAGGCGCTTCTCACCGTCCTTCGCAACATGGCCCCTGCGCTCACGCCAGCCCATGTCGTGATCAACCACTCCACCGTCTCGCCCGCCGAAACGCTTGAAGCCGCTGAAATCGTGAAGGACCGCCAAGCGGCCTTTCTCGACGCCCCCTTCACCGGGAGCCGCGACGCTGCCGCTCGGGGGGAATTGGTCTACTACATCGGCGGCAACGAGGAGGTGTTGGAAACTGTCCGTCCCGTACTCCAAGTCGGCGCGAAGCAAATCCTCCACATCGGCACCATCGGCCAGGCCTCCGCCTTGAAAGTCGCCACAAATGTCATCTCCGCCACCCAGATCGCCGCCCTCTCCGAAGCCCTCGCGCTCCTCGACCGTCACGAGGTGGATCTCTCCAAACTCTCCCTCGCCCTCGAAAACAACGCCGCCCGCTCCAGCGTCATCGAAATGAAACTCCCCGGCATGCTCGCCGGGGATTTCGAACCGCGCTTTTCGCTCAAAAACATGTTCAAAGACATCCAGATCGCCCTCGCCATGGCCGAGGACAAGGATGTCGAACTCCCCGCCTCCTCGGCCTTCGCCGGCATCGCCATGGCCGGCCTCCAACGCGGCTGGGGCGAGGAGGATTTCTCCGTCATCTCGCGCTTCTACGGCTACACCGGCCGCTTTCCTA
>JBMTBF010000179.1:0-3758 GCA_049429585.1 Terrimicrobiaceae bacterium
CTGCGGAATTGCCTTGGCGATTCGTTTTGGCCGAAAGCCGGTTTCTCAGTGTGCCAATGAAGAAGTGCTGAGCGTCACCCGGCTTTGGGACTCATACCGCTGGCGACATCCGATTCCTTGCCGCGGGCGATGAATTGCGCAAGGCCGGAGAATTCCAGCGCCGTGGAAACGGCGGGGGAGGGGTTCAGGAGAAGGACGCGGCCGCCGTGCGCGGAGGCGGTTTTGATGGCTTGCAGAAGCATCCGGATGCCGAGGGAGACGATCATGTCTGTCGCGGAGAGGTCGAGCAGGAGTTGGGGGCGGTAGCCTTCGCAGAGTTTCAGCACATCCTGCTCCACGGCCTGGGTGCCGCGGAGGTCGAGGTTGCCCGCAAGTTGGAGGATTTTGACCCCGCCATCAAGCTCCCGCGCCTCGAACCGCGCGCCCTCGGCGTGGGACGAGAGATTGATGAGATGGCACTCGCCACCGTGCTGCTCCTGCAGGGCAACGATTTTTGAGAAAACGCGAATCCCGTCGGCGTTCACATGCCGAAGCGCGGTGATGTCCAGAACGAGATGCGCGGGCTCGGATTGAAAGACGGGCTGGAGTTCCTCGATCAAATGAACAGCACCGCCGTGGTCGAGAATTCCCGAAAGCATGACTGTCGTTTCGGCGGTGCCTGCGGGCGTGGTTTTCTTCCGGATGCTGATGGAAAGAGGGTTCATGGGCTGCTGGATGCGGTTATCGATTTGTGGATTCTCAAGCGGTTTCGCTCGAAGCTCCGCTCGTATTCAATGTGATCGGCCATCTTCCGCAAGAGATGAATTCCCAAGCCGCCAACCGGGCGTTCTTCGATCGGCAGGCTGGTGTCGGGCTCCGGGTGGTCGAGGGGGTTGAAAAAATGCCCGTCGTCCGTGATGGCGATCATCAACTCTCCACTCGCGAGGACGAGTTCGATCTCGATGTGGTGCTCGGAGGAGTCGTCGTAGCCGTATTTCACACAATTGCTGACCGTTTCGTCGATCGCCAGGCGGGCGAAGCAGGTTTCATCCCGTGGAACTCCTCGGGAAACGAGCCACTGGGCGGCGAGTTCGGTCGCCGGGGGAATTTCCTCGAGGAGATTTTTGATTCGGAGGGAAAGCGTGCCTTCCATTTTTAGAATTGGATTCGGACGATGGAAAAATCATCCATCAATCTCCCGCCACCTTGGCGTTTTTTCACCCAGGCGAAAAGTTTTCCGAGGCCGTTGGGCTCCTGTCCGTTTTGGCGCATGAAGATTTCGAACTCCTCAAACGCCACCACTCCACCGCCGGGGTTCTGGATTTCAAAGCATCCATCGCAGAGGACAAGGAGCGTCGCCCCCTCGGGAACTGGACATGTTTGGGTTTCGAAGCGGCTGTCAGCCATGGCGCCAATGATCATTCCCGGAGCGTGGAGACGGCTGGATTCAGACCCGGAAATCAGCAAGGCCGGGGGATGGCCGCCGCTGCCATGCCGCAGGGTTCGGCTCGGACTGTGATAGACTCCATACCAAATGGTGAAATACATCCCGTTCTGCCGTTCCATGGGAAATGCCAAGTTGAGCGCCGCCAGCACGGCGGAGGGATCGCGGAAATCGGTGTTCGGCAGGGCGCCGGAGCGGATCAAGTTGATGGCCGTCACGGAGAGCAATGAGGCGGCGACGCCGTGCCCGCAGACATCGAGCAGGTAAACGGCGAAATGCTCCTCATCAATGGAATGGTAGCCGAACGCATCGCCGCCGAGCTCGCTGGAGGGACTGTATTTCCAGTCGATCTTGAAGGGGTGCTCGATGGGCTCCGGAAGGATCGATCGGACATAGCGCGCGGCCTCGGAAAGCTCGCCCTGAAGTCGTCGTTGCGTTTCCTCGACCGCCTGCAGGTGGCGGAGACCGGCCTCGCCGAGGGCCTTCTTTTCCAGGCAGGCCATGACGCGGGCGCGGAGCAGGACGGCGTGAAATGGCTTGGAGAGGTAATCCTCCGCACCGGCCTCGATGCAACGCGCCGCCTCGTCGAGTTGATCGGCAGAGGCGGTGATGAGGACCGGGATGGGATTTGTTCGAGGGTGCTCCTTGATTTTCTGAAGGGTCGAGAATCCTTCCGAGCCGAGAAAAACCAAGTCGAAATCCCAGGATTTCAGCAACTCGAGGGTATGGTCGCCGTCCCGTGCTATGTGGACTTCGAGCCCCTGGTTTTCGAGGAGCTTCGCAAGAGTCTCCAGGTCGCCGTGATCATCGCAGGCCAGAAGCGCCCTGCCATGCAGGGCGATGCGTCGGCCCGCGGAAAGATCCGGGCGGTTCATCCGGGTTGAGAGGTCAGGCCTCGACGGCTTCGCCATTCAAGGCGTGGACTTTGTTTTTCAACAAATCGAAATCGGTGAAGGCGCGGATCGATTCGATCGTTGCCTTGCGTATGCCGTTCTCGGCGGGAAGTTCGACGGTGGCTCCGGTAGCGGATCCGAGGAGGGCTTGGCCGATGCCGGCCTTGTAGGAAATGAGGCCCAAATCCGGGGCGCTGTCCCACGCCCCGAGAATGCTGAATGTCTCGGTAGATCCATCTTCCAATCGGACTGTCACCACAGTGCCAATCGAAACCTGCGAGGTATTGGGATTTTCAAAATCGGTTCCACGGGCGAGGGCGAGGTCGCGCTCGATCTCGACGCGGCGGCGTTGGAGGAGGCGTTGGTGCTCCTTGGCGGCCTTGAAGCCGGCGTTCTCGCGGAGGTCGCCCTGCTCTTTCGCGATATTGATGTCGCGAAGGTTTTTTGGAATTTCCTTGGTGACGAGGTGGTCGAACTCGGCCTTTCGTTTTTCGAGGCTTGGCCAGGAGACGGTGAGGCTTGTGTCGCCTTCCTCGGCCTGCGCGCCGGTGATCATGTTCTGCGTCTCAGGATAAAGTTTCACGATGCGGGCCATAAGCGAGCGCTTCGAGAGGTCGTCGAAAACCGGCGTGAGCAGGAGCTTCCTCATCGAGTCGCGGACCACATCGCGGCTGGCATTCATCAGGAGGTCGCCCACGAGTTCGCGGTCGTCCATGAGGAGGTCCTTGAGGCGCGAGGTTCGCTTTTCGGCGAGCATGTCGGCTTCGAGCGCACTGAAGACGGCGGCGAGAAGTTCGGCGTTGAAAAGGTCGGGAAAGCGCTTGTCGCGCTCCTTGCAGAGCCAGATGAGCATTTCCGAGGTGATCGAGCGCTCGCTGATCCAACGCTCAAGAGTGGATTGGAATTGATCCTTGCGGCCGTGTTTTTCAAAGAGACGGCAGATATCGGCAATCAAACGCGCGCCGGCTTCGCGGAGAAGGCGCAGGGATTTGTCGGGCCAGGAATCGCCGAATGCGGCGTCGAACTTTTCCAAAACCTCGCGCTGCTTCGAGCCGGGAAGGGCATTGAAAATCTCGGTCAGGCGGGAGGATTCCAACGAAAGAATGTCGGCAATGGTCGGTGCATCTTCACCAGCCTGCAGGGCAGGAAAGCGCTGGAGAATTTCGTCCCGGGCGACGAGGAGTTCGATGGCCGCAGCGGGTTGGAGGCGGCGGAGTTTTTGAGCAATCTCGTTGATGCGGTCGATGGCTTCCTGCAGGGCGGCCTCCTGACCGTTGAGTTCGCTGAGGGATTTGAGGATCTGGTCGAGAGCGAGGAGTTGGTCTTTGGTGTGGCGTGCTTCCTTGAAGGTGTTCACGAGGCCCTCGCCGGTGTTCACGCGGTTCTCAAGAAGTACATAGGGATCGGTTTTTTTCGCCGGAAGTTTGAAGTGCCCGTCGGAC
>JBMTBF010000180.1:0-3725 GCA_049429585.1 Terrimicrobiaceae bacterium
GCGGGCAGGAAGGAAGATAAGCTACCAACGCCTCCAACGCGGCCTGGCCGCCAATCGAACCGAGGGACTGCGCTGCGAGGGAGGAAACCGCGGGGTCGGCGGATGACAATCGGGTTTGGATTTGTGGAACTGCCGAGGCCTCCTTGCGCGCCTCGAGTGCCTGCATGAGACCAATCGCCCACAGGGATTGGTCGGCTTTTTCCAAGGCCTCGATGAGCGGTTTGGATGCGGCCGGGTCTGGATTATTCTGCAGCGCACAACGGGCGTGCTCGCGAAACGCGGGATTCGGATCGGCCAGCAAGACAGCCAAGCCAGGCACGCAGGCTCCATCGGCCAGAAATGGCAACTGCTCGAGCGCGCTCGCCCGGGTGTCCTCGGGAAGTGCGGTGTTCGATCCCATGCCGAGCAATTCCTTGGAAAGCGTGGCGGCGACTGCGGGATCGGCACCGGGTTTTCCTGCTTCAAATGCGAGGCGGCGCAAGGCGACTTGGGCGGTAAATCGTTTTCCCAAATCCGGAGAGGATAAATCACTCACCAACTCTGGCGGAAGCGAAGCCCCAGCGGACAAGGCGGTGGCGAATAGAAGAAATGCGAGAAGAAGTTTCATGTCAGGGATCAGGGGTAAAAAATTAGACCGGCAGGGCATATCCCGCGCGGCGGGTGTAGGTGGAAAAGCGGACCGCCTCGGGATCGTTTTGGATTTGGCGGGTCTCAGGATTCCAGTGGACCGGACGATCAAGTCGCTCGGTGATGCCCAAAAGGGCACAGATATCCATGGTCCGCGATCCCACTCCTGCCGAACAAATCGGGGGCTTGCGGGAGATGATGGAATCATACCAATTCTGCCGGTGGTCGTTCGAGACATAGGCGCGGGAACCGCTGGATGGGACCACGCGCGAAGCCAACTCAGTAGGTGTGGTTTCGATGGACTCCCTGGAGACCTTGATTTCGCCCTCTTTGCCCACAAAGCGGATCATCGCTCCGTTGGCAGGCCCCCCACTCGTAGAGGTGGTTACCTTCAGACCATTTGCATATTGGTAGGATTGATACGGTGCGCCCTCGAATCCCTTGGGAACAAAAAGCACGGGGCCCGAGTCATCCATCCCCAGCGCCCACTGCACGATATCGCAGTGGTGGGCTCCCCAGTCTCCGTTTTTGCGGGATCCATAATCCCAGAAAACGCGCCATCCGCCGCCGTAGGTCCCGCGAACCCTGTTGGTATTGTAGGGCTTCCAAGGTGCGGGACCGAGCCAGCGATCATAGTCGATATCGGCTGGAACGGGCTCCGCCGCCGGGAGATAGTCAGGCGGGAAGTCCCCCTTGAAATCGATGTGAATCTCCGTGATCTCACCGATCCAGCCATTTTGGACAATGTCCACCGCTTGGCGAAACTCGTAACTTGAGCGTTGCTGGCTTCCCACTTGGAGAATCCTGCCGTAGCGCTTCTCGGCAGCCACCACGGCTCCCGACTCCTCCAGCGTCAAACAGAGCGGCTTTTCCACATACACATCCTTACCGGTCCGCATGGCCTCAATGGCCAGCGCCGCATGCCAGTGGTCCGGAGTGGCGATGATCACCGCGTCGATATCCCCGCGCGCCATAATCTCGTCCGAGTTCACATACCCGACGGCGGCAGGATTTTTGGAGCGGGTCTTGGCCAGCGCCGCCTCGCGCTGGGGGGTCTTCACATCGCACACCGCCACCAACTCGATGCCGGGATGGTTCAGCGACCAGGCGTGATGTCCACCCATGATTCCTCCGCAACCGATCAGGGCCATGCGAATCCGTTTATTGGCTCCGATGGGATTCGATCGTGCCACATAGGGGAAAAAGAGGGTCCCGGCTGCAGTAGCAAGACCGGCCTTGAGAAATGAACGACGCGAGAGGCAGGATTCTGTGGATGATGGATTTTTCATGAGGTGTGAGGAGTCAGGGATTCTTTGCTAAGGCAGATTCGATGGCTGCGAGGATGGCAACATCACCGCGTTGACGGGCGATCGAGAGGGCGGTATCGCCGGTTTTCGAAACGATGCCGGGATTCGTGCCCCGCTCGAGAAGCAGTGAGACGATTTCAAGGGTTCCGCTGGCCGCCGCTTCATGCAATGGCGTGCCACCGCGTTCGCTCAGCACGCCCGGATCCGCGCCTCCGTCGAGAAGCGCCCGCACGAGATCGATGTTATCTTTCGTGGCCGCATGGTGGAGCGGGGTCCAACCAATGCCATCACGTTGAGAGGGGTTGGCTTTTTTGGTGAGTAAAAGGGTCACGGCTTCCGGGTTGCGACGATCGACAGCCAGATGAAGCGGAGTTCTCTTTGTGGTGTCCGGTGCGTTTACATCCGCCCCCGCTTCAATCAGCACAGCAGCGATCTCGATTTTGTTCCGCAAGATGGCCTGCTGGAGCGGGGTCATCTGAGGATTTGAGCCTTTGTTAGCAAATGCAGGCGAGGTCTTGAGAAATTCTCGAACGGCAACGATGTTGCCGCGGGCGATCGCCTCATCGATGGATTTGCAATCGGCCGATTGTGCCGCCTGGAGCGGAATGGAGATCGCCAGGGCAAACGCCAAGATGCCTGTAGTGCTGATTTTCATCGATGGATGCCGACCCTGCCAGCGGGTGATTCGACGGCCTCATCGGGGAGGGATTGGATCCAGATATTCCGAAATTCGACGGTGTCGTTGTGGTTCTGGAGCATGAGCGGCAGGGCATCAGAGTGCGCGCGGTAGGGTTGTCGTTTCTTGTGCGAAGAAGGGCCTTCGAATGGCACATTGTTCTGAACAACGATGCCATTGACCATGACGGTGACGCAGGCGGGCGAAACCATCGCTCCAGCGGCATCAAAGACCGGGCGCTTGAACCAAATATCATAGGTTTGCCATTCGCCAGTTGGGCGGAGTGCATTCACATCCGGCGGCTTCACGCCGTAGAGCGCGGCGGCCATGCCGTCCGGATAGGTGCGGTTCTCGTAGGTGTCCAAGACTTGAATCTCATAGGTGGACATGAGGAAAACCCCGCTGTTACCCCGTTTTTGACCAGTTCCATTTTGGTTTTCCACCGGAGTTCTCCATTCCAAATGGAGGTGGCAGGAGCCAAAGGATGCTTTGCTTTTTAATGACAAATTGACCGGGTGCACCTGTATGGCTCCATTGGTCAATTCCCATGGCTGTGGAACGATCCACGCATCCAAAGAGGAACCGTCGAAGAGGATGGTCGACCCGGAAGGTGGCTTGGCGGATTCGGCCAACTCCGATGCCGATTTAGGCTCCGCCTTCGGAGGCCAAGGCCGGTTCATGTCATGCAACTGCCATTGGCCATAGACCGTTCGCTCGGGATCGGGATGGGGATTGAAAACCGAGTATTCGGCTCGGGCGGTCGACACGAGGGACAAGCCAAATGCCAGGGCCAGGACATGAAAGCCCCAGCCCCGGGAGAGAGTCTTCGACATGCGCGAAGGGGGTATCCGGACTTACTTGGCGGGAACGCCGAAAACCTCGACCTCGATGTAGTGGTTCATGTCGCTCGAGGTATTGCCTTGGCTGTAGAGACGGACATAGCGGCCCTTGACGCTGCTGACAGGAATAAGGAGACCATACTGGGTCTCGATGTAGGGAGCGTCGGTGCCGGCGCCGAGCGAGGCCGAGTTGTCGAAGTCGTTGTTGAAAACGGTGGTCACGCCGGAGGCGAAGGCCGGATCATTCGAGATTTGAACGACGACATCATGGTAGGC
>JBMTBF010000181.1:0-3708 GCA_049429585.1 Terrimicrobiaceae bacterium
CCCTCGGGTCCCAGCCAAAACCTCTCCTCGCCGCCGAAGATGTGGATGTGCTTGGCGTCGCCCGTGCGCTCGGCTTCGGGCTTGATGCCTTTGGCGATGTTCTTGCGGTGAATCCAACCGAGGCTGCCGCCCGAGTCGCCGCCATCGGTGGAGGTCATCACGCGGCCCTGATAGGCTGGAGCCACCGCAACTCGCGCACCGGTGCCGGGGATTTCCAACACGAGGATGTCGGTGTGTTTTTTCAAAAAGGCCAAATCCTCGCCGAAGGTGGGCGAGTGGTTGGCAGCATGGGCGAATGGCGCGAGGGCGAGGATCGGTAGGAGGTGGAGGAGTGTTTTTTTCATGGGTTGTGGGTGGATTGGGAAAAGCGGAACCTGCGATATTTATTTTCCGAAAACAAGGTTGCAGATGATCACCGAGGCGGTGACGCCGGCAAGGTCGGCAATGAGGCCTGCGGGGACGGCATGGCGCGTGCGGCGGATGGCAACCGAGCCGAAATAAACCGCGATGACATAAAAGGTCGTTTCGGTGCTGCCCATGACCGAGGCGCCCATTCGGGCGAGCAGGCTGTCGGGGCCATGGTTTTGCACCAACTCGGCGAAGATGCCGTTTGCGCCGCTGCCGCTGAGGGGGCGCATGAGGACGAGCGGGAGGAGCTCGGCGGGGAAATGAATCGCGGCGAGGAAGGGTCCGATGGCGCGCGAGACAAGATCGATGCCTCCGGCGGCGCGGAACATCGCCACCGCGGCGATGATGGCGACGAGGTAGGGGATGATCCGGATGGCGACTTGGAAGCCCTCCTTCGCGCCTTCGACGAATTCCTCGTAGACCTTCACCCGGCAGAGCGCGGCGTAGAGCGGGAAGAACGCAACGAGAAAGGGAATCGCCAGATAGGAGACCGCCTCCACGACGGCAGCGAGAGGGTTGGCGGGAGTCTCAGCGTTTTGCAGGAAGCGCCAGCCGAACCACAGGAAAGACGCAGCGAAGGCGAGCAGGAGGAGAGTGCCCCACCAGGCGGGCTTGGCGTTTTCGGGAGCGGGTGAATCCTCGGAGACAACGGGTGCGGCGTCGGGGGATTTTTCGACGGGGGGAAGGGCATAGAAGGGGAGGCGCTCCAAGGTTTTCACGGCGATCAGTCCGGCGATGGTGGAACAGCAGGTCGCAAAAAACGCGGTGCCGATGATGACGGTCGGGTTTTTCGATCCAGCGGCGGCGAGGATCGCGACGGTGGTGGCCGGAATGAGTTGGATCGAGGAGGTGTTGATCGCGAGAAAGGTGCACATGGCGTTCGAAGCGGTGCCGGGGCGGGGATTGAGTTTTTCGAGGTCCTGCATCGCCCGGAGGCCGAGCGGCGTGGCGGCATTGCTGAGGCCGAGCATGTTCGCAGCCATATTCATAACCATCGAGCCCATCGCGGGGTGGTTCGCGGGAACTTCCGGAAAAAGCCAACGCAAGACGGGCCGGAGGGCGCGGGCGAGGATGTTCACCAACCCGGAAGCCTCGGCGAGCTTCATCAGGCCGAGCCAGAGCGCCATCACCCCGGCGAGCGGAAGCGCGAGCGTCATCACGGCTGTCTTGCAGGCTTCGAAGGCGGCGTTGGTGACGGCTTGAAGTTGGCCGGTGAACCCGCCGAGCAGAACCGCAAGCACCACAAGGCCGAGCCAGATGTAATTGAGCATTCGCGCAAACTGCCCGAAACCTCCCGTCGCCGAAAAGGCGAAATCCCACTCCGCCTCGGCCCCCTCAAAAAAGGGACACGATGGGTGTTGCCGAAGGCGCGCCCAGTGGCTAGGAGGCGTTCGACCTTTCGCATTCATGATTCCCATCACCATCGAGGGCTTGCATAAAAAATTCGGCGATGTGACCGCGCTGAACGGCGTCACGCTCCGGATTGATCAGGGGGAGTTGTTTTTCCTGCTGGGGCCGAGCGGGTGCGGCAAGACGACGCTTCTCCGCCACATCGCGGGATTTTACATGCCGGATGCGGGGCGGATTCTCTTCGGGGACGAGGATGTGACGAATGTTCCGCCGCACAAGCGCAACACGGGAATGATGTTTCAGAGCTACGCGCTGTGGCCCCACTTGACCGTGGCGAAAAATGTCGCGTTCGGCCTCGAGGAGCGGCGCATGCCGGCGGTGGAGATCAAAAAACAGGTCGCGGCCGCGCTGGAGTCGGTTCAGATGCATCAATACGCCGACCGCAAGATCGCCCAACTCTCTGGCGGCCAGCAACAGCGTGTGGCGTTGGCCCGGGCGCTGGTAATCCGTCCGCGTTGCCTCCTGCTCGATGAGCCCCTCTCGAATCTGGATGCAAAGCTCCGCCTCGAAATGCGCAACGAAATCCGCCGCGTCTGCAAGGACTCCGGGCTTACGGCGATTTATGTGACGCATGACCAGAAGGAGGCGCTTTCGATCTCGGACCGCATGGCGATCCTCGATGGCGGGCGCATCGCGCAGGTCGGAACCCCTGAAGAGGTCTACCGGCGCCCCTGCTCGCCTGTTGTCGCGGACTTCATCGGGGAAACGAATCTCATCAAAGGAAAAATCCGCTCGCGTGAGGGCTTGGCGGGTTTTGTTGAAATCGAGTCGGGAGTTTTCGAGGGAGTTTTTACCGATCCGAATTGGAACCCGGAACCTGGCGAGGCCGCGGTGCTGTCGGTCCGTCCGGAGAGTTGGATTCTCGCCGGAAGCCGCGCCCCCGCAAACTCCATCGAGGGCGAGCTTCAGGATTCCACCTACCTCGGCGAGTTGGCCCAATACCGGTTCCGCTCCGGAGCGCTGGATTTGAAGATCGTCGAAATGAACCCCCACCTCTCCGCGCGGGCGAGGGGACATCGCCTGTTCGCCTCGGCGAACCGGGATGATGTCGTGGTGCTGAAACCCTGACCCTGCGATGACACCTAAGGACGGCCCCATCAGCCTCCGGATCCTCGCCGTGGCGGGGGCGGTCTTTTTGATCGTCGCCGTGCCGTTTTTGCTGAAGCCGAAGGAGGATTTGCTGGCTCGGGCCGATGAGACCCTCGTCTTGATTTCGCCCCACAACGAAGCGGTGCGGCACGAGTTCACAGTCGCCTTCATGCGGCATTACAAGGAGAAGACCGGCCGCTCGATCCGCCTCGACTGGCGCACGCCGGGCGGCACCAGCGAGATCGCGCGGTTTCTCGCCGGCGAGTATTTGGCGTCCTTCGAGAATGTGTGGAAAAAAAGCGGACGCCGCTGGGATTCGCAGGTCGCGGCGGCCTTCGACAGCGCGAAGGTGGTCTTGCCCGACGATCCTGCCAAAGACTCCCCCGGGCAGGCGGCGCGCCGGTTTTTCCTCAAGTCGGAGACCGGTATCGGGATCGATGTGTTTTTCGGCGGCGGCGCCTACGATTTCGAAATCCAAAGCGCGGCCGGGCGTCTTGTTCCCTCCGATGTCATTGGCAAACACCCCGGGTGGTTCACGGAGGTTTCGATTCCGCAAACCGTGTCCGGCGAGGTTTTTTACGATGCCCAAGCGCGCTGGATCGGGGCCTGCCTGTCGTCGTTCGGGATTTGCTACAACGCCGACTCGCTCCGCCGACTGGGCGTCGAGACATTGCCGGCGGGTTGGGAGGATTTGACCAATCCCGTGTTCTTCCGTCAGGTCGCACTGGCCGATCCGACCAAGAGCGGTTCGGCCGCGAAGGCCTTCGAGATGGTGATCCAGCAGCAAATGCAGGAACTCGT
>JBMTBF010000182.1:0-3683 GCA_049429585.1 Terrimicrobiaceae bacterium
CCCGCGACAGCATCCACCGCATCAAGGCCGAGCATCCCGGGGCGGTCGTGGTGGCGCATCCGGAGTGCACACAGGCGGTGCGCCTGTTGGCCGACGAGGTTTGCTCGACGGAGAAAATGGTTTCGTTCTGCCGGGACAACCCAGCGAAGGATTTCATCATCGTCACGGAGAGCGGCATGCTCCACCGGCTCCGCCGCGAGGTTCCGGGCAAGAATTTCATCCCGGGTCCCACCGACCACTGCGCGTGTGCGGACTGCCGCTACATGAAATTGAACACGCTGGAAAAGCTCCGCGACTGCCTCAAGAACCTCGAGCCGCGCATCGAAATTCCCGAGGTAACCCGTGCCAAGGCCGAGAAGGCCGTGCGGAGGATGCTGGAGTTGTCCTGAAACGAACTCAGCGGAATTGACCATAAGGCACGGAGGAGGAGTGGTGATTTGAGTGCGGGGCGAGTATCCGTTTCACGGAGGAAACCATGATCCGGCCTCGACACCGGCGGCGCGCTGTGAAATGGGATGGGAATGGCCGTAGACGCGATACTTTTTGATTTGGACGACACCCTGATTGTGGACGAGGCGGTTTCGAAGGAGGCCCTGGCCTCGACGGCGAAACAAGCCGCCATGGGATGCGGGGTGGACGCCGTTCGTTTGGCCAAGGATGTTCACCGGATCGGCTCCGGCCTCTGGCGTGAAGGTCCGTGCCACCCCTACACGAAGGCGATCGGGATCAGTTTCCATGAGTGCCTCTGGGGACGCTTCGAGGGGGAGACGCCCGAGTTGACGGCGCTGAGGAATTGGGCGCATCGCTACCGGGTCGAGGTTTTCGCCACGGCGCTGGCCGAGCAGGAACAGCCCGACGAGGATTTGGCCGAAGTGCTCGCCGGGCATTTCAGCAACGAGCGCCGCCGCCTGCAGCGCCTGATGCCCGACGCGGTTGAAACGCTCGTTCGCCTGAAGGCCTCGCACAAAGTCGCCCTCCTCACCAACGGAGCGCCGGATTTGCAGCGTGAAAAAATCGCCGCGTCGGGTCTTGGATCTTATTTCGATGCCATTGCCGTCTCCGGCGAGCGCGGGGTGGGAAAACCCAAGCCCGAGATTTTCGAAATGCTTCTCGCCGATCTCGGGGTGTCGGCCGACCGCTCGGTGATGGTCGGCAACAGCCTCGAGCGCGACATCGCCGGGGCGATCAATGCGAAGCTCGCTGCCGCGATTTGGATTCAGGTGCCTGGCTCCGAGGAGCGGGCCGAGGTGGTTCCGCACCACACGATCCGCGGGCTCCACGAGATTCCCGCACTGGTGGCGGGGATTTGAGCCTCAGGCCTTCCGCGAGGGAAGGTGCTCCAGGCAGAACTCGTGGCCGTTTGCCGTGACGCGGAATTCGGCATCGGGGTGCGAGATTTCCGTCGCGCCGCAGGTTTCGCAGCGATGCAGGGCCTCCGAGGTTTTGGAAACCGATTGGAAGCGCGTGCGGCGGTTGGCCGTGCGCTGCTGATCCATCCGGTTCCGCACAAAGGCCGGGCCGAAAAAGAGAAGGTAGTTCCCGAGGCACATGACAACCATCATTTTGGCCGAGAGAGGCCCGGCGACAAGATACAGGGCCGGCAGCGCGAGGCTGAAGAGCGCCACCCATTTCATCTTCACCGGCAGGATGAGGAAGAGGAGGATTTCGAAATTGGGTGCCAGCGTGGCTACTGCGAGGAAGAGCGAGAGGTTCAGGAAAAAATTCCCGCCGCTGACGCCGAAGATCAGCGCCGAGGCGATGCAAAGAAGCATTCCGAGGAGGTAGTAGGCGTTGAGCCGGAAGGTTCCCCAATTCGCCTCCAGCATGTCGCCGATCCACCAGGTGAACATCAGGTAAAAAATGATCCAAAGAATCCGCGTCGTTTCGGGAATGAAAATCCAGGTGACGACCCGCCAGACCTCACCGCGGAGGATCGCGGAGCGGTCGAGATCCAGCACCGCCGCGTAGCCCGGCTCGAAGGTGATGAGCAGGAAAACCAGCGCGTTCAGGGCCACGACATACCGGATCAAGCCGGGGATCGCAAAACGGCCGAGGGATTTTTCGAGGCGGTCGAGGAATGTCATGGATGCGGCGGAGTCTCTATTTCGCGCGGGGGTTTGTAAATTTCGGAGCGTCGCGGCGGGAGGCCTCGCGCGCCCAATCGGGGAAATCCTCGGGCAGTGGGGCCGTGAAGGAGAGGGTTTTTCCGGTGGCGGGATGGGTGAAGGCCAGCTTCCAGGCATGGAGCATGTGGCGCTCGAATTTTCCGCGTCGGCCGTAGACGGGATCGCCCGCCACGGGTTGGCCTAGGTGTTTCAAATGCACGCGGATCTGGTGGGTGCGGCCGGTTTTGGGGTGGCACTGCACGAGGGCTTTTCCCTCGCGGGACTCGAGCACGCGGTAGTGGGTGAGTGCCTCCCGACCCCGCTCCACGACCGCCATTTTCTGACGGTGGACGGCATGCCGGCCGATGGCCGCCTCGATTTTGCCGTGGGGCATGCGGGGGACGCCATCGGTCAGGGCGAGGTAGGTTTTTTCGACATGGCGCGAGGCGAATTGCTCGGCGAGCGAGCGGTGGGCTTGTTCGGTTTTCGCCACGACGAGACAGCCGGAGGTTTCCTTGTCGAGGCGGTGGACGATGCCCGGTCGCTCCGTGCCTCCGACGACCTCGATGCCCGCGCAGTGGTGGAGGAGCCCATTGGCGAGGGTGCCTTCGCGGTTGCCCGCGCCGGGGTGGACGACGAGCCCGGCGGGTTTGTCGAGGACGAGGAGGTGTTCATCCTCGAAAAGAATGCCCAGCGGAATCTCCTGCGCGGCGAGGGGGGAGGGGGCGGTTTCCCCGGGAATTTCCAAAACCACGGAGTCGCCCTCGCGCAGGATGAGCGAGGGTTTGGCCGGGGTGCCATTCACGAGAGCGCGTCCATCACGAATAAAGCCCTGCAGGCGGGACCGCGAAAAATCGGGGCAAAGCGGCCCCAGAAACCGATCAAGGCGCTCGCCGGCCCCGGCAGGTCCGGCAAGGGATTCGAAGCGGTGGGAAGGTGGATTGGACATTTAGGGGGGCAAGATAGTGCAACTGGTCGGCTGCGGTAAACACTGCTTCCGTTCGCTTATCCCAACGCCTGGCAATTCCCCCTTTGCTCGGCGGACTTCTCCACGAAACCAAAAATCACGCCATGAAAAATTCCCGGCCCGGTCGCGAAAACCCAAAATCGGCACACCGCACCAATCTTCAAGCCCAAGCCATGAGGCTCGACAAAGCAACTCGGCTTTGTGTGGCGAGAATGCGATCCTCCCCGGAAATCTCCCCCCTCGCTCTCGGAATTTTTTGAATGACAGCGCCGCGTGCGGGGACTATCCCAAGACCACCTCCATGAATTCGTCTCATCCTCAGATCAAAGGAATCGTCATCGCCATTTCCGCCCTCCTGCTTTTTGTCGGCGGGATTTTGGGTTACTACACGCTGTTTTCGCAGTCGGCCGAGGATTTCGACTCCGATGATTTGGCCGAATCCTCCATCACGCCCAATCCTGATTCCGTTCCCGAAAACCAACCCCTCCCTCCCGCTCCCAAGGAAGAGGTCCTGAAAAAAAAGCAACAGGTCGTCATCGGGAGAAAGGAGCTTCGAAACTACGATCGGAACAAGGATGGCGTGGTCTCTCGCGAGGAATACCGCGACGCCT
>JBMTBF010000183.1:0-3673 GCA_049429585.1 Terrimicrobiaceae bacterium
GAGGAGGACCCGAAACTCGAACTCGCTGTCGGCAGCCGTTACACCGGTCAAGGCGGGGGAACAGGCGAGTGGTCGAAATCCCGCGTGTTCGTGAGCCGTTTCGCAACGCACCTCGGTTCAGTCATTCGTAAAACCCCGCTCACCGACCCAATGAGCGGATTTTTCGCCATCCGCCGCGAGCTTTTCGAGGAAACGGTGCGCCGGATGACGGGCAAGGGCTTCAAAATCCTCCTCGATATCGTCCTCTCGGCGGGACGGCCCTTGCGGGTGCGCGAGTTTCCTTACGAATTCCGCACGCGCCAGCACGGCGAGAGCAAACTCGATATCGTCGTCGCTTTTGAATACCTCTACTTGCTGGCGGATAAAATTTTCGGCCGTTTCGTGCCGGTGCGATTCGTTCTTTATATTCTGGCGGGCTTGAGCGGACTTCTTCTCCACTTGGCGGTCCTTGGGGGTCTTCACCGTTTGGCTGAGTTCCCCTTCGTCACCGCCCAAATCGCCGCGACGCTCACCGCGATGGTGTCGAATTTTTTAGTAAACAACTCGATCACCTTCCGCCAACAGCGCCTCAAGGGCGGCCTGCTCGTGCCGGGGCTGCTGGCCTACATGGTCATTTGCGGCATCGGCGCCGTGGTGAATGTCCAATCCGCTGAATACCTCTTTGAAAAAAACATCCCTTGGTGGTTTGCTGGAGCGGCCGGAGCGTTGGTCGGGGCGGTTTGGAATTATGCCGTTTCGACACAAATCGTCTGGACTTGGCTTCCGGGGATTTTGCGCCCACGCTGAATGGCCATGCAAATCCCTCCGGAAATTCTCGATTGCGGCGCCGAGACCGCGATTGTGCTGGGTTCGGGGCTAGGGCCATTCGCCGAAAGCCTCCCGCAGCATTTCGTTTGCGGTTACAACCAAATCGATGGTCTCCCGACCTCCAGAGTTCCCGGCCACGCAGGGCGTTTTCTTGTGACCGAACTCGGCGGAAAACCACTGCTCGTCGCGCAGGGGCGTGTGCATCTTTACGAAGGCTGGAGCGCGGAGGAGGTCGTGCGGCATGTGGACCTCATGCACGCGGCGGGGATCAAAAAACTCCTCCTCACAAACGCCGCCGGCACGCTGAACCGCGCGTTCGAGCCAGGCACCTGGATGACGATCTCCGACCACATCAACCTCACCGGCCACAGCCCCCTGCGCGGCGGGCCGAACTTCATCGACATGACGAATGTCTACAGCCCGCGCATCCGCGAAATTTTCCGCCGCTCCGCAAAATCGCTCGGCGTGAATCTCCACGAGGGCGTCTATGTCGCGATGCAGGGGCCGCAGTTCGAGACGCCCGCCGAGATTCGCATGGCGCAAAAAATCGGCGCCGATGCGGTCGGCATGTCCACCGTTCACGAAGCCACCAAAGCGCGGTTCCACGGCATGGAGGTGGCGGGATTTTCCTGCCTCACAAACTGGGGCGCCGGCCTCTCCAGCGCCGAACTCACCCACGAGGATGTCACCGCCGTTGGCCGTCAGGCCGCCGGCCAGATGGTCGAACTCCTCCTCCACGCGCTTCCCGAAATTTAGCCCCGCCGCCCGGCACGATTTTTCTCCGCAAACGGACTCGGGGTTTGATACAACCCCTCTTCCCTCGCCGTCATGGAAACACTCGACCCGTCCGACAATCAACTCGTGGAACGCACCCAAGCGGGCGACGCGCGGGCGTTTGACGAGCTGGTCGTCCGCTTCAGCCCGAGGCTTTACGGGTTGATCTACAACATGACCGCCAGCCACGAGGACACGAACGACCTCCTGCAGGAGGTTTTCGCCAAGGCCTACCGCTCGATCCGGGGATTTCAGGGAAAATCCAGCTTCTACACTTGGATGCACACGATCGCTGTGAACATGACGATCAATTTCCTGAAAAAGCGCAATCGCCGCAAAACCATGAGCTTGGACGATGTCGACAACGGCATCCTCAACGACCCCGACTTCATCGCGGCGACCAGCAATGGCGACCCCAGCCACTCTGCAAATCTCGGGGAACTTCAAAAAAAACTGAACGAATCCATGTTGAAGCTGTCCCATGAACACAGAGCCGTCGTCACGATGTTCGATATTCAGGGAATGCCCCACGCGGAAATCGCAAAAATCCTGAAAATCTCAGAGGGCACGGTGAGATCTCGTTTGTTTTATGCACACAAGCAGTTGCAAAATCACCTCCAAGAGTTTATCAAACAATAAGTCCTGACATGGATAACAACGACATCTCCAAACTTCTTCGGCTGAAACGCTACGAGCAACCCCCGCCGGAATACTTTGAAAATTTCCTCGCCGAGTTCCAACTCCGCCAGCGCGCCGAGGTCATTCATCGCCCGTTTTTTCAAATCGCCTGGGATCGCCTCTGTCGATTCCTCACCCCGCCGAGCATGCCGCGGCTGGCCATGGCAGGCTCGTTCGCCGTCGCCGTCATCGCCACAGGATCGGTTCTCACCTGGTCGGATTCCGAGACCGAAGGCCTGACTCCCACCCTCACCCAGCAAGCCCCCGCCCCAAGTTCTCCCTCCCAAGCCACCAAATCCTCCCCCGCCGTCCAATATGTCCTCCCGGCTGAAGTCGTCACCTATGCATCGGCACGCCGGAGTTTCTAAAATCTCCGCCGCCCGCGTGACCCCCGTCGCCTTGATCGCGATGGCTTTTTTCGCGTGCCTGCAGCCCGCCAAATCCTCCCCGCTGGGCGACCAAATCAACTGCGAAATCCAACGCCTCTTCCAGCAGCACAGCCCCGCCGTCGTCCGCGTTCAGGCCAGTGACTCCATGGGCGTGCGGCTCGGAAGCGGGTTTTTCGTCGATGCCGCCGGAACCGTCTACACCCACTCTGGAGTCGTCCTCAAAGCCGAGGATGTGACCGTGAATTTCGGGGGACGCTCCCTCCCCGCGAAAGTCGTGGCCAGCGACATCCGCTCCGGAATCGCCCTGCTAAAGACCGATTGCCTCAGCCCGTTCATTCCGCTGGGAAACTCCGATGCCACCTGCGCATCCCACCCCGTGCTGGCGATTGGTTACCCCGGTGAGCGCGAAGTCAGTCCGACCATCGGCCTCGTCGTCGGGCGGGACTTTCATCAGAATGGTAAACAATTTTCGACCTCCCACCTCCGCATGAACATGCCCGTTCAACCCGGCTACGGCGGTGCTCCCGTATTAAACATGCACGGCGAGGTTATTGGCATCGTCGCGGCCCGTATCGGCGATGGATCCTCCTGCCACATCCTCCCCATTCGCGCGGCCGAGAAAATCCGCTCCGACATCACCCGCTTCGGCGAACTCCGCCCAGGCTGGGTCGGCGTGGAAGTCGAGGACGCCCCGGAGGCCGTCGAAGGCTCGGTGGCCCGCGTGGTGGACATGAAACCCGAGACGCCCGCTGCGAAATCCGGCCTGCTCAAAGGAGACATCCTGCTCGGCATCGACAACAACAAAGTCGCCTCGATCCAAGACCTCGTCGATGCCGCCTACTACCTCACCGCTGGCCAGGAAGCGCGTATACAAATCGTCCGCAACGGCGAGAAAATGGACATCGCCGTGAACCCCGCGCTTCACCCAACCTCCAACGCATCGCCCCTCCACGCTGAGGCCGCCCCTGCAGCCCCCGCTGCCGAATAGCGGCTTTTAATTTCTGCGCCAGATCGCGGCAAGAAGG
>JBMTBF010000184.1:0-3660 GCA_049429585.1 Terrimicrobiaceae bacterium
CGGACTGCTGTTGAACGGCCAAAAGTGCTTTTACCTCGTTCGTCCAGGCTGGCTGGGGATCTAGAGTGGCAGCTTTTTTCAGTGATGCACGGAGCAGGTCATCTTTTTCAACAATGTTAGTCGATGCCTTTGCCAATTCGTAGAGAAGGCTTCCCGATGCGGGGGAGTTCCAGTTTTTGAGTGTATCCACTGAGAGCTTGCGAATATCGGGCCTCGAGTCTTGCGCGGCAGACCCAACAACCTTGAGGGCCGCGGAATCACCTGCTCCTCGGAGCACTTTCAAAAGAACCCCGATCGTCTCTGGTTTTGCGTTTGATATCGAGGATGCCACGGCGGTGGCATATGGAGCTGTATCCGAGGCATTCCGGTATAGCTCAACCAAGGATAAGGAAACAGGCCGCTCAAGGGCAGGATTTGTGGAAAGCAGTTTCAGAAGTGCATCGAACTCCCCGACTCCGCCCATCGCTCCAAGGGCCTTGATGGCGGCTTCGGCAGTGGAGGAGGATTGATGAGCCAAAAGCGGCTGAATTAAAGGAATCGCCTCTTTCATTCGGCGGTGGGCTGCGATTCGGCAAAGGTGATCCAATGAAGCTGCGTTTGGTTTGGTAAACGCATCGATGATCGCAGCGTTGGCATTCTCTTCACGGGCTGCTGAAAGGCCTTCGGATGCTGTCTCGGCTGTTTCATTAACCGTGAGAAGATCGAGTAGTAACGGGATTGAGTCTGGGCCGCCGATGCGGGCGATTGATCGGGTTGCGGCGACGCGCACTTCTGGCGATCCAGATTTTGCGAGTTTTAAAAGTTCCGGATTCGCTGCCGGATCCTTGAGATCTTGAAGGGTAGAAATCAGGAGGACTTGTTTTTCTGCAGGCAGCGTGTCGAGAGGGGCAGCGAGTTGGGCGGCGATGCCTTCCCCTTTGAGTTCCAGAGCGGTGGTGCAAGCCATGGCGGCGGTGGCATCGTCACCGTGGGTCAGCGCGCCAAGGAGTGTGGGGATGCCTTTCGTGCCTTGAAGCATGATGGATTTGCGGAGGGCAGCGAGGCGGAGGGAGCTTGGTAGAGCCGAGTTGGTTCTTAGTCCATCCAGCAATGTGATTCCCTGCGGAGTGTCGTTTTGAATGGAAAAGATCAAGCCGTTGGCCAGGGCCGGGGCATTGGAGGGGGAGGACTTGGCCAAGGCGGCGTGGAGTCCCGTGGTTGCCTCCGGGGTGGCGATGCGTCCAAGGGCCGTCGCTGCCGCCTCACGCACGGCGCTGTCGTTGTCGTTAAGAAAAGGCAGAAGCAGGGGGACCGCCTCCACATCGCCCCGGTTGCCCAGGGTGTCAATGAGTCCGGCAAGTGGTTCGCCGGTGAGGCCTCCCAATCCCTCGCGGAGGGCTTTGTCGGCTTCCGGGGTGGATATCCTGGCCAAGGCGAACCGCGCCAAGTGGGAGAGCTCTGGATCGGCGAGCAGGGTTGCCAGTGCGGGGACATCCGCCGAGGTGCCCGTGAGGGAAAGTTCACGGCATGCTTCGGCTTTGGAATGCGGGTCAGCGGATGATTGGATTATCTCAAGCGGAGCGGAAGCGATGGGTGCCTGATTCTCGATGGGTGTCAGCACGATGTTTTTGAACTGAACCTTCATGGGAGGCCCCGGGTGCATTTGGAGCGCGATGAAGCCGCTGGCGCTGGCCTTGGTGGAATCCTCGTCGACAAAGCGACACATGAGGGTGCCATTCACATGAAGGGTGATCTCAGGCCCATTGCAGCGAATCTTGTAGGAATTCCACTCCCCCGGTTTGAAGCTGGCTTTGAGGGCTTCGCTGTCACCGAGGGGCTCTTTTTGGGATTGTCCATTCGGAGCGATGGAAACCGAATCGCCGCGGGCGGCAATGAGTCCGCGGCCGTTGTGATAGACAAAGCCGACCAGGTTCCCGATGCCATCCATGTCGGCTTGATAGCCGAAGGCGTCCCAATCCGGGCGGCGCTCGGAGCGGATTTGCACGCCGGAGTTCGCTTTTGGGGTGTTGGGCGAGATTTTGAAATCGAGGGTGAGTTCAAAATCCGAAGGTTCGCCTCCCGTCCAGAACAGATAGGTCGCCTTGGTGCATCGCTTGTCGGGTGTGCTTTCGCTGGTGATCGCCCCGTCCTCCACGGTCCACCATCCGGGTTGGCCATCCCAACCGGTGAGGTCTTTGCCATTGAAGAGTTGTTGTTGTGCCTTCGCCGAGATGGCCGAGCAGGCGACGGAGAAAAGAGCGAGTGCGAGAATGTTTTTGAATTTCATGGGGAATGATTTCTTTGCGGTTCAGACACCCATCCAGGCCTTGCGGGGTTCGCGGGAGCGCAGGCGGTTGGCCTCGTCGTCGCCGATGAACTCCTCCTTCACCGGGTCCCAGCGGAGATTTCTCTGGAGATCGAGGCACATGTCCATGGCGTGGTTGGTGGTCATTGTGCGGTGCGCGACAATGGCGGAGGTGAGAGGCTTTTTACGCGATTTGACGCAATCCAGAAAATCACGGACATGATCGAACGGGCGACTTGTGCGGAATTTGTAGTTGTCCAGCAGGCGTTGAAATTCCCGCGCGAAGAGCGGCGATGAGACCTTGGGCCTGGCATACCGGTCGGCGATTTCAACCCAACCCTCTGTTCCCTCGTAACGAACCCCGCAGGGTCCATCCCAGCCATAGGTTCTGGCGATGAGTCGGGTGCCATCGCCGAAGCGGATGGTCATGCCTTCCTTGATCAGGTCTTTTGGCAGTTCGTAATCAACCGCCGAGGTATCGGCCAAGCCGAGGTCGAGTTGGGATTGGAGAATGGTGTGGGAGCCCCACTGGGCAATGCCGGTGCCAAAGTCTAGCTGTGTATACCAACCGGGGGCCGGGTAGCCGCGAATAAGCCGAGAATTATAGGGGCGCCAAGGTGCCTGACCGAGCCACATGTCCCAGTCGAATTCGTCTTTTGAAGGTTCGGGTTCGGCGGGAAGGAAGGTGTTTTTGCGGGGAAACTCGGGAAGATACCCGAGATGCGCGTAGATCAATTGGGGTTCCCCCAGCATGCCGCTGCGGAGCAATTCGCCGGCGATGATGTAATTCGCCTCACTGGCGCGTTGCGCACCAGTCTGGAAGACGCGTCCGTAAAGGCGTTCCGCTTCGACCAATGCCTGCCCCTCGCCTATGGTCAGTGACCCTGGCTTCTCGCAATACACATCCTTGCCGGCGCGCATCGCCATAATCGAAATCGGTGCGTGCCAACGATCCCCCGTGGCGATGTAAACGGCGTCGATATCGGGTCTAGCCAGAACCTCCCGAAAGTCCGAGTAGGCTTTGCAATCCGTGTTCCCGCATCGCTGGTTGATGCTCTCGGCCGAATGTTCCCTCTTCCTCTTGTCGACATCACACACGGCGACCACCACCACGTCTGGTTGACTGGCGAAGGAGTGGATGACTCCGCGGCCGCGACCTCCGGCGCCGATGAGTGCCATGGTGATGCGTTTGCTCGGAGCGGTGTTGCCAAAGACGCGAGAGGGAATGATTGCAGGAAATGCCAAGGCGCCACTGGCGGCGAGGGACATCTTCAAAAATGAGCGGCGTGTTGTATTGGCGGATGGAATTTGAGGCATTGAATCTTATCGGTTTTGGGTTAGAACGAGCCACCTGCGGGAATCGGCGTGAAATTCAT
>JBMTBF010000185.1:0-3621 GCA_049429585.1 Terrimicrobiaceae bacterium
CCGAGGAGTCCGGACTCCATGAGGGTCGCTGCGGGGTCGTTGCGGTAGAAGGGATAGAAGACCCAAGTGACGCGGGAGTCCTCGGGAAGCGTGGCATCTTTGATGAGGCGGTTTTTCCACACATTTGTCACTTTAACGGTAACCTTGTTCGCGCCGGGTTTGGCGGCATCGGTGATGTCGAGCTGGAACGGAGGCTTCCAGAGAACGCCGAGCGGTTTGTCGTTCACTGACACCTCGGCGAGATGCTTCACATCGCCAAGATCGAGATAGACGCGTTGTCCGTTTTTCAACCGCTCTTGGCTGATGTTGATTCCTTTTTCGTAAGTCGCCGTGCCCGAGAAATACTTGATGCCTTCCTCAGGGCGTGCGGTCCAGGAAACGAGGTCGTCAAAGGCAATCTGGCCCTCGGGTGCGCCGCGATCTTTCTGGAAGGTGACGGTCCAACCGGACGGCACGGTCTCGGCGGCGGGAATATCGCAAACCTGGACTTGGGCTTTGCGTCCATCCTGGAACTCGGCCGCGTAGTTCCCGTTTTCCCAGACGGTGAAGTCATGGCCATCGCCATCGAGCAAGACGGGGGCGTTGTCTTTGGTCAGCTTGGCGATGGGCTTCGATGCGGCGTTGTCGGACGGGGTGCGGAAAACAAGGAAGCGCGATCCGTAGGGATCGAGCTGGAGCGGGATCGTGGTGACCTTGCCGTCGTCTTTGTAGTGGGTGACGGTGGACCGCTCGCCGGTGACGGGGTTCCAGACTTCCGGAACCTTGCCGCTCACGCGGAAGCGCAAGGTGGCTTCCTCGGGTTGTTCGGATTGGCTGGCGATGAAGTAAAGGTCCCCGTCGGCCAGCTTCCGATGGATGTAGCGGATTTGCTTTTTCGATGGGGCGAAGTCATCGGCGATTTTTTTCTTTTCCTTGGGATTTTTCTGTCCGGGAAGGACTGCTTCGAAATCCGGCACGAGGCCGTCTTTGGCGAGGATTTGCTCGAAGGTCATTCCGGTGATGACACGCCCTTTGCCTACGCGGCGTTCCCCCGGGGCATCCGGCCACATTTTTGCCGCGAGCTCTTGGATTTTCTGATCGGAGTTCGGGAGATCCTTCAGCGAAGGCGAGCGAGTCGGGCGGGGGCCGATGACCGTGGCACCCGCGTTCACCAGTTCGAAGATTTTTTCCAATGCCGCCGGCGTGTAGCGGGCGTGGTCGGGAAGAACGAGGTAGGCATAGCGCATGCCGCTCGGCAAGCTGACCAAGCCGTCTTCCACACTCATGCGGTCGAGAATTTCCCGGTTGCAGACATCATAGTCGTAACCTTGCGGCAGCACCGGGAGCATCTTCTTGCGGGGATCCATGGATCCCGGAGTGAAGAAGTAGGCACTGCCTGGCACATCCTCGCCGTAGTAGTAGCAGACATCGGCAAAGAAGCGTCCCTGACGCAGCATGAACTGCGAGCGGCGCAGGGAGGTGATCCAGTCGCGCGCTTGCTCCCACCAAGTGTTTGAGCGCTGCATGTGCAGGCCGAATTGACCGAGCGTCATCGCGGGCACACGGTCGTCGGGTTGGTGGGCGTAGCAGTGAAAGACGATTTCGTTCATCCCGTTGCAGAACTGTCGGTCGCTGACCGGCTTTAGGATGAAAGGATACTGGGTGAAGCCGTCGTGGTGCCCGAAGGAGGTGAAGGATTCGCAGGAAATCACATTCTTGCCGTAGATGTGTCCGGCGGCCGCCGCTTCCTTGGTGTTGTTTTGCCCCCCCGGCCACTGCGGGAACTTGGGGTCTTTTTTCGGACCGAGCCAGAACTCGCCTTGAGGAATGTCGAGCTGCCCGAGGATCTGCAGTTGGTCCGACTGAATGGGGATGCCGATGCCCGGCGCTTCGGCGGAAAGTTTCATGCCCCAGCCGTTCACATATTCGCGGAAGGTTCCGTAGAAATTTTTAGCAATCAGGTCGCCGATCGTGCGGCGGTAGTCCCAGAGGAAACGCTCGGTCTGATCGACATCTTCGACGATGCGGCCAGTGAGCGCGGGGAGCCACTTGCGCATGTCGTAACCGATGCGCTTTTGAAACTCCTCGGGAAACTTGCTGGTCCATGTCTGGCAATTAGCTTCCCAGCTGTCGATATTCGCTTCCACCATGACCTTGCCCACGAGATCGCCAAGGCTTTTCAAAGTCGGCCCGAGAAGGCCCTTGTCGAGGTGGAACTTCGTTGCCTCCGCGCTCATTTTGTCGGTCTCCAGACCCTCGGAGCGCTCCGAGGCCGGGTGGATTTTGTTGCCGTTCGTCGTGTGCCCGAAGCGGACGATGGTCCACTGTCCTTCCGGAAGCCGGCAATCGAGCGTGCCGTCGGGTTGGAGTTTATCGGTGAGATCGAGAATTTGCCCGAGCTTGATGGATTGATCCCCGGGAATCGTTTGGGTGGAGGGATCTGAAATGGACGGCTGGGTGCGCTGACGAGCGGCTTTGGTGTGCAGGCTATCGAGGCGGGCGGATTGGAAATTCACTTCGTAGAGTTTCATGCCGACCTCCGGCTTAGGGGGCTCGAAGTCGAGTTTTACGAAGCGGGCGGTTTGTTCCTGAAATCCTTCGATCCTCTCTTCGCGGGAGGGGAGAAAGTGTTTACGCCACCGGCCAGCCGTCCCGAGGGGTTTCCAATCGGTGCCATTGTCACTGACGGACAACTTCACGGCATGGCGTTCACTGTCCTCCTGCATCTGCAAGTGAATCGAGCGCACGGGAACCGGTTCCTTGAACTCGAAGATGACCTGCCGGTTTTTCTCGTCTTTCTTCCACGGCGGGAGGTTGACGAATGTTTCCGGATTTCCGTCGATCGCTGCGGCCCAATCGATGCCGGGAACACTCGATGTCACCACGGGTTTGTAGGAAGCCAAAGGCGTCGCGTCCCCCGGCAATGTGGGAAAGGCGAGCACGGCAATGTCCTTGTAAAAACCTTTGTTCGTCTGTGGTTGGGGGAGCTGGATCGGGCCGCTGTTCGGGCCTTGCACATGGAGATCGCGCCAGACGATGTCCTGCATCGATAGCTCCGGGGTGATCCATGGACCGCCCGCGACCCAACCTGGACAGCTGCCGATACTGAGTTCGAGCCCGAGGCGCTCCGCTTCCTTGGTTGTGAACTCGACTTTTTCCATCCACTGGGGCGTTCCGACCACATCGTCGCCGTGGGCTGCCTTGGAACCGCCCGACGGGAGGTTGACGATATGCGCTCCCCGGTAGCCCAAGCGCTTCATGGCTTCCAGATCCTTCGTGATGCCGTCCTTGGTGACCAGCTCGTTGATCCAATGCCACCAAGTCCGGGGACCGAATTCCGGAGCGGGGTCGGCGAAGCCCTGTTCAAGCGCTTTTGCAGCGTCTTTGGAATTTTCGGCGGCGCGCGCTGCGTGGGCGGAAATGGACAGAGCGATGCCGAGGCCGAGGAGGGTTAGGGCGCGTTGGATCATCGGTTTTTAGGGTTGGTGGGGGTTGTTTTTCTGGGTGCCGGTGATTTCCAGAGCACGATCTTCTTGGTGTCGTTCGGGGACTCAGGGCCATCGGTGCTGCGGCCGCGGAGGACATCCTTTTCGAGGGTGGCCAGAAGCTCCTTCGCCTTCCCGGGATTTGCCTCATACAGGT
>JBMTBF010000186.1:0-3611 GCA_049429585.1 Terrimicrobiaceae bacterium
TCTTATCCACGCCGCCAGCGTTCGTTCTGAGCCAGAATCAAACTCTCCGTTGAAAAGTTTGCCCCGCATGCGCTAAACACACGGGAAAGTTTTCTGACTAATCAATTCCACGAAGCCTGTGAGACAGGACATCGGGAAAGACGTCGAAGCTGAAAAAAACAAAATCGACAGGAAACGCACAATTCAGCAATTGCTGTTGTTGTCATTTCCAATCTTGCGTTCTGAATTTCGCCGATACCGGCAAAACCCGAATGGGACTCTCAAAAAACTTTTTCAATTCGAACCCGGCACGAATCCAGATTTTTCACCGGAGTTTTCGGACCTGATTGTCGGTTCGTTTGAGATCAATTCCTACTGACCTGTCGTCAGCGGGAGGGACACAATAGTCAGCGGATTTCAGAGGTCAATAGCTTTTTCAAAAAAAATTAAAAAAAGTTTAAAGAGCGTTTTTGGTGGCGGTTTCGGAATGGTGACGAAAATGCCGTCAACCCAGTATTCAAGCGGCTCTCCGACCGTTCTGCTTGATCACAACCGCACCACGCGACCACAAGCAGGAATCGAAAAAAATCACGCCGACTTCTTGCACGCTCACCGCCCGAGTGAAATTCTTGAACCCATGAATCACACCTTGCAACCCGGCGATATCGCTCCAGATTTTCATACCATTGCAGTCGGCGGATCCCACGGAGAAGCCCAATCCATCAGCCTCTCCAGCCTTCGTGGCAAAATCGTCATCCTCTATTTCTACCCGAAAGATGACACACCCGGATGCACCACACAGGCCTGCGCCTTGCGCGACAATCACACTGCGATCCTCGCCAAGGGCGCGCTCATTTATGGCGTGAGCATCGACTCTCCGGCAAGCCATGCGAAGTTCATTGCCAAGCACCAACTGCCCTTTCCACTTCTCAGCGACGAGTCCCGCAGCATCGTCGAGGCCTACGGTGTCTGGGTTGAGAAAAGCATGTATGGCAAAAAATACATGGGCACCGAGCGCACGACATTCGTCATTGGCCCGGATGGCTTGATTCGCGCCATCCACCGAAAAATTCCTCCCGCAGATCATGTCCCCACGATTCTAAAAGACCTTTGAATCCCGCCCCTCCATCCACCGTTCTCCGGCTCTACGAAAGGCTCTCCGGCCTTTTGGAAAAACTCCCCGGCGGCCTTCACAAACCCATCCTCCGCGAACTCGAACCCATCCGCGCGATATTTCTTGGCCAGCGCCCACCGCGCCTAGAACTCGTTGGCGAAGCCTCCACCAGCGTCCCCGCTCTGCTTGCATCACTCGGCGCCAGCCATGCCTCGACCGGAGAATCCCGCCGGGGTTGGCGCGAATATTCGAATGCCACCGGCAGCCGTCTGGAAATCCTCGATGCGCGTGATGAAACGCCCGACTCCCATATCCAGAGCGCACTTCCCCACGCACAACCCGACCTTGTTCTTTTGGTGTTGGACTCCGAACCCAACGCCCCAGCCATGGCCGCCGTCCTTGCCAGAGCCCTCGCTTCCGGCAAGCCAATCATCGCCATCGCATCGACCGATTCTTTTCTTCCCAACCTCAACGACCTTTTCCGTTCGAATCCCCCGCTGGCAGAAAAAACCAGTGCCGTCCTAGCCATCACCGACCCCACCTGTCCGGAAATCCTCTGCGCGACACTGCCCCTTGAGGCCCAGTTGGAATTCGCCCGCTTCACTGCGGCGCGCCGGGCGCAAGCCTTCATCGCTTCACAACTCCTGAAATCCTTCAGCGCCGTCTGCGGCGTTGTCGGCCTCCAGCCCATCCCCCTCGCCGACCTGCCCGTTCTCTTAGCTCTGCAAAGCCTCATGGTCGGCCTCATCATCCACACCTCCGGCCGCCCCGTCGGCCCGCGGCTTGTGGCGGAATTCCTCGCCGCACTTGGCATCAATGCCGCCGCCGGCTTCGCCTTCCGTGAAGGCGCACGCGCCGCCATTCGCCTCGTCCCCTTCTGGGGCAGCGCCGTCTCCGGCTTCGTCGCAGGTGCCGGGACCTACGCGCTCGGCCGCGCCGCCATTGCCTATTTCATCGACGACACCCCGCTTGAAGAAACCCGCCGTCTTTTCCGAAAGATGCTCCGCCGCCAAAACCCTTGATCCCATGCCCGCTCCCGATCCACTCGCCGCCGCGAAATCCAACGCCGCCCGCGAGGTTCGAAAAATCTACGCCGACCTCGCGGCCCGCCCCCTCGAGCGCTCCTGCGCCCTCCGCACCGACTGCTGCCATTTCAAGCTCACTGGAAAAACCCCACTCCTCACGCGCGGCGAAGCCCTCGTCGCCGCCAATGCCCTCCGAGCCACCGGCCGAACTACCCTCCCCGCCCACACAGCCGGCTCCTGTCCCCTCCTCGACCCGAAAACCTCCCGCTGCCTCATCTACGAATCGCGCCCTTTCGGCTGTCGCACCCATTTTTGCGCTGCCGCCGGCGGCCCCTATCCCCGCACCCATGTCCTCGACCTCATCCGCCGTCTCGAGGAAATCGACCAAAACCTCGGCGGCGACGGCTCCCACCCCATCGAAAAATCCATAACCGCCGCGCTGTCTGATTTTTAAAATCCCCGCTCCGATGTCTTGCCTATCGGAAAACTTTGGAAGAGCTCTTTAAGTCCGCGATGCGCATCCTCTTCATCAAGCTCCGCCATATCGGCGACTCCTTGTTGCTCACCCCCACCATCGCCGCCACCAAGCAAAAATATCCCCACGCCGAAATCTGGGTCCTCGTCCGCGAATCCTGCGACGGCATCCTCGCCGGTTGCCCCGAGATCAACCGCATCCTCACCACCGCAAACCCAGACTCCACCAAGCGAAGCAAACGAGGCTGGCTCTCCGACCTGAAGCTCGCCGCCCTCCTGCGCCAGACCCATTTTGATTTCGTCTTCGAACTAACAGACAACGACCGCGCCCGCTTCTTCGCCATCGCAGCACGAACGCCCATGCGCTGCACAAACGAGCATCGATCGCTCAAGAAATTCTGGCGGCCCTTTTTTCACCAGATCTCAACGGCCAGCCGTTGGCGTCAGCACCAAGTCGTCCGCGACTATCTTTGCCCTCAAGCCGTCTTGCAACTTCCAGTAAACCCGCCGGGACTCGTTTCTCGGAAGGAAAAAATGGTCCCGTGGATCGCCCAATCCCTCCCTGAAAAATTCTGCGTCATCCATTTGCATACGCGCTGGGAGAGAAAATCCTGGCCCCTTGCGCGGTGGGAGGAATTGATCGCGGGGCTGCTCCCCATCATTCCCAAAGTCGTTTTTAGCTGCGGCCCCGGCACTGAGGAGCGCGAACAGAGCCTGGCCCTGATCGAAAATACCGGCAGCCAAGTGGTCTCTACACTTGGAAAAGCCAGTTGGCCCGAGTTGGCTTGGCTGCTCGACCGCGCCGCATTTTTTGTCGGCGTGGATACTGCAGCGATGCATCTGGCGGCCGCCGTGAAATGTCCCAGCGTGGTTCTTTTCGGCTCCTCGCCCGTCCACGAATACCATCCTTGGCAGGCGCGACATTGGATGCTGCGCCCACAAGATTGGTTAGGCGATGAGGAGGCTAGCCGAATTCCCAGAGAAAAATTAATGACCGAGATTCCAGTTAATCGCGTCTT
>JBMTBF010000187.1:0-3610 GCA_049429585.1 Terrimicrobiaceae bacterium
TCATTTCCTCGCCGGCGCGCGGCCAGCCGGGCAGGCCGAGGCGGAGGCTCCACTCGCCCTCATGCATGATGCCATCGCCGACCAGCGAGTAGTCCTGGCAATGGTCCATGACGGTGAGGCCGAACATGCGGGCGTATTCGACAGCGCGCCGCATGACCTCGTGGTTCTGCACACAGCGGCCGTCATCCGTGAGCGCGACGACGCCGGCATGGAACAGCGAGCCGTAGGGCGCGAGTTCCTCGCCCTTGAGCCCCTTGGTGATCGCCCCGGTGGTGAAAACATTCACGCACGCCGTGTTCGCGGCCTTTTCCTTGATCCAAGTGATCGTCGCCGCGCTGTCAGCGGTCGGCGAGGTGTTTGGCATCACCACGACCGAGGCGAATCCCCCGGCGGCAGCAGCGCGGGTGCCGCTGGCGATGGTTTCCTTGTGTGATTGCCCCGGCTCGCGGAGGTGGACATGGATGTCGATGAGGCCAGGGGCGACAACAAGGTTTGCGGCATCGATCGTCTCGGTTTCGGCGCCAGGCTGGGGCGCGATGATTTTGCCATCGGCGAGCCAGAGGTCGGCCACCTCGTCGCGGTGGTTTGCGGGGTCGATGATGCGACCGTGGGCGATGCGGGTAATTTTTTTCATGACGGGAGGCCGGCGCCGCCGGCGCAGGCGTAGAGGACGGCCATGCGGACCGCAATGCCGTTGGTGACCTGCTCAAGGATCACACTTTGCTTTCCATCAGCGACCTCACTATCGATCTCGACGCCACGATTAATCGGCCCAGGGTGCATGATGAGGCAGGAGGGTTTGAGTTTTTCCGCACGGGCCTTGGTGAGGCCGAAGAGGGCGACATATTCGCCGAGGCCTGGAAAGTATTCCTTGCGCTGGCGCTCATGCTGAATGCGGAGGAGGTTCACGACATCGGCTTCGGCGAGGATTTCGTCGATGCGGTGGCTGACGCGGACACCGAGCTTTTCAAAACTTCTTGGAACAAGCGTGGAGGGGCCGACAAGCGTGACTTTCGCTCCGAGCTTGAGGAGGCCGAAGATGTTCGAGCGGGCGACGCGGCTGAAGAGGATATCGCCAACAATGGCGATGTTCAGGCCTTCAATTTTCCCGAATTTTTCGCGGATGGTGAAGATATCGAGAAGGCCCTGCGTCGGATGCTCGTGCGCCCCGTCGCCGGCGTTGATGATGCTGGAGTCGAGACGCTCGGCGAGGAACTTCGAGGAGCCTGGCGAACTGTGCCGGAGGACAATGATATCGGCGCGGAGGGCCTGGAGATTGAGGGCGGTGTCCTTGAGCGTCTCGCCTTTTTGCAGGCTGGATGCCGTGGCGGAGATGTTGACGACATCCGCGCTGAGTCGCATGGCCGCGACCTCGAACGAGGTGCGGGTGCGGGTGCTTGGCTCGACGAAGAAATTGACGAGCGTCTTGCCACGCAGGGCAGGGACTTTTTTCAGGCTCCGCTCGCCAACGCCCTTGAAGGCGCGGGCGGTGTCGAGGAGGAAGGTAATCTCCTCGGCGTTAAGCTCGTCGAGGCCAGTGAGGTCTTTGCGGGTCCAGGCGGTCATGGTTTCAGAACGAGGACGGAGTCGGGGGCGCCGTCGATGTTTTCGAAGCGGACACGGATTTTTTCCTCGCGCGCGGTCGGAAGGTTTTTGCCGACAAAATCGGGGCGGATGGGGAGTTCGCGATGGCCGCGGTCCACAAGGACGGCGAGCTGGATTTTCGAGGGACGGCCAAACGAGGCGACCGCATCCAGCGCCGCGCGGGTCGTGCGGCCAGTGAAAAACACATCGTCCACAAGGATCAATGGGCGTCCATCGAGATCGATGGGGAGATCGGTGACTTCGAGGGCGGTGACTTTGCCGCGCGTGGAGAGGTCGTCGCGGTGCATCGAGATATCCACGGCACCAAGGTAAGGTTTGACCCCGTCGATTCGTTCGATGTGTTCGGCAAGGCGGCGGGCGACTTCTATTCCTCGGGTGGGGATGCCGCCGAGAACGAGTTTTTCGGGGGAGGGATGCTGCTCGACGATCTCGTGGGCCATCCGGCGAATGGCTTTTTGGATCGCGTCGGCGTCGAGGGCGGTTGCGGAATTCAACTCCGCCGGGTCGGTTTGGGTAGTCATGCGTCCTTGGCGGCCTCGCGGGACCGCTTTAAAGGGCGGGTTGTTTTATTCTTTTGTTGTTGATTGATCGCGAAGGACCTTGGCGCGTTCCGAGCGCCATCCGGCGCGGTATTTGATGATCCAATCGAGAAGGGCGCGCTCAAATCCAATATCGCGGCCCTGTTTCTCACTCTCAATCCATTTGTGACGCAGGATTTCGTCCCTTTCGGCTAGAAATTCTTTGTAGAGGACAGAGTTTTTGACCAAGTCATTCATCTCGGTCGCAGGCGAATTCATGTTGGACATAACTTATTACAGGTGCCGCAGGAGTCAATGGATTAAAACTCCCTTGTCACCTATTCGGCTGTGCTCGCTCCAAGGATGCAAAATTCCTGCGACAAAATTCAGATTTTGATTTCACCTCGGATCAACGAGTCTCGCTTCAGACCGAATGGACGATTTTTTTGAACAAAAGCCGGCGCAAACCTTGCACGACGCCCCGCTTTCCACCCGGATGCGGCCTCGGACTTTGGAGGAATACGCTGGTCAGCGCCACATCCTCGGGCCGGGTAAACTCCTCCGGCGCGCCATCGAGGTCGACAGGATTTCCTCGCTGATTTTGTTCGGCCCCCCGGGAACGGGAAAAACCACCCTCGCCCAAGTCATCGCCGGTGCGACCCGCTCGAAATTCGAAAACTTGAGCGGCGTCGAAAGCAATGTGGCCGATATTCGCCGCGTGGTGGCCCAGGCCGCCCAGCGCCGGACAAATGGAGTTCGGACGATCCTCTTCATCGATGAAATCCACCGCTTCAACAAATCCCAGCAGGATGTGCTCCTTCCCGAGGTCGAGAGCGGCGTGGTGCGGTTGATCGGCGCAACCACGCAGAATCCATTCTTCAGCATCAACAGCGCGCTCGTCTCCCGCTCCCAGATTTTCGAACTCCGCCCGCTTGAGGAAGCGGATTTGCTGTTGCTCATCGACCGCGCCCTTGCTGATTCCGAGAGGGGCTTGGGAAAACAAAAAACCGTTATCGAGCCTGAGGCGGCGGCTTTTTTAGCCAAGCTGGCCGATGGCGATGCCAGAAAATGCCTGAACGCCCTCGAGATCGCCGCCCTCACCACGGCGCCATCGGAGGATGGTTCGGTAAAGATCGACCTCGCGGCGGCGCAGGAGAGCATCCAGCGCAAGGCGGTCGTCTACGACGGAACCGGCGACGCGCACTACGACACGATCAGCGCCTTCATCAAAAGCATCCGCGGCAGCGACCCCGACGCCGCCATTTACTGGCTGGCAAAGATGCTCCACGCCGGCGAGGAGGTGCGCTTCATCACGCGGCGGTTGGTGATTTGTGCCAGCGAGGACATCGGCCTGGCGGACTCGAACGCCCTCGTCATCGCTCAGGCGGCCGCGCAGGCGGTGGAGTTCATCGGCCTCCCAGAGGCGAACCTTCTCCTCGCCCACGCCACGCTCTACCTCGCCACCGCGCCGAAGAGCAACAGCGCCA
>JBMTBF010000188.1:0-3610 GCA_049429585.1 Terrimicrobiaceae bacterium
GGGCAACGCGGCACACCACCCCCGGCGCCGAAACTCTCAAAGGTCGCCGAACCTCTGCCAGTTCCTCCCCCGCCGGCCGCCGCGGACCCCACGCCCCGCGCCAGCGACCCCGAGCCGGACGACGAGGACAACACACCGCGCCAATCCCTCCGCCGCGCCCGCCTTGCCGAGAAAGTCGGCTATAACGAACTCGTTATGTGCAAGCGCAACGGCGGCAGCATCGAAGACATCCGCAAGGCAAACGCCATTTACATCGCCGCCCGCAACAACCGCCACAAAGCCGAGCGCGATTTCAAAGAATGGCAACGCCAGGAGAGCATCCTCCTCTACTTCGACGAAGCCCGCGACATCACCAGCCGCCCGCACATCGCCGTGCGCCAGACCCTCGAAGTCGCCGCCAAGACCCTCGCCCCCCGCCTCCACGGCCAGCCCCAGAAATCCATCGAAAAAACCCTCGCCGAATGGATCGACAACCTCACGACCATCATCCGAAAAGCCATATGAAGCCCTCATTCACAAAGGTAAACAAATACATTTTCGACCCTACTGCTTACTCATGGAATATCCCCAGCGGATGGACATGTCCCGGCGCGCATGAGTGCCTTGCTAAAGCCGACAGACACACGGGCAAGATAACAAATGGCGAAGCGCAACTTTTTAGATGCTACTCAGCTACAACAGAAAGATACCCTTCAGTAAGAAGCCGACTATGGGCAAATTTTGAGTCTGTAGTTAAAAAAACACCTGCCGAAGTTGCCGCCGTTTTAAAGTGCCTTTCTCCAAATGCTAAAAGGGTTCGCATACATTCAGCCGGTGATTTTTTTTCACAGGATTATTTTGATGGCTGGTTGCAGTTTATTAAGTCACGCCCCGAAGTCCATTTCTGGGCTTTTACTAAATCATTACCGTTCTGGGTTGCAAGGATTGGACAAATACCAAGCAACCTAATTCTTCAGGCTTCATATGGTGGAAAGCATGACCACCTAATTCAAGAGCATGGGCTAAAATCCGCGCGCGTCGTTTGGACTAAACAGGAAGCCGCCGCCCTTAGTTTAAAAATAGACGCTGACGACTACCTCGCCGCGCATGGGTCTGAATCGTTCGCCCTTCTTGAAAACTTCAGCAAACCAAAACCATGACCATCGAACACCTCAAAACCTCCGACCTCATCCCTTATGCGCGCAACGCGAAAAAGCACGATGCCAGCCAAGTCGCCAAGCTCGCTGGGAGCATCCGCGAATACGGCTTCACCAACCCCGTCCTCATCGACAACGACAACGGCATCATCGCCGGCCACGGTCGCGTCCTCGCCGCTCAATCCCTCGCCCTCGAGTCCGTTCCCTGCATCCGCCTCGGCCACCTCACCGACACGCAGCGCCGAGCCTACATCCTCGCCGACAACCGCCTCGCCGAGATCGGCGGTGGGTGGGATGAGGAAATGCTCAAGCTCGAGCTGGCGGATCTTGCCGCTCTTGATGTCGATGTCGCCGAGATTGGATTCGGCGCTGAAGACCTCGCCGAGCTGGAGATGGAAGACGAACCCGAAACATCAGACGCCGATGCAGAACCACAGATCGACAAGGCCGAAGAACTCCGCGCCAAGTGGGGCGTCGAGCCGGGGCAACTTTGGGAGCTTGGCGACCATCGGTTGATGTGCGGGGATAGCACGATCCCAGATCATGTGGCGAAGCTCATGGGCGGGGAACGCGCGGGATTGTGTTTCACTTCGCCGCCTTACGGAGCCGGGAACGTGGCAAAGCTGCGCGACCACTATGTGCGGGGCGCAAAGAAGCGTGATTCATTTTACAAAGACCACAAAGACAACCCCGACGAATGGGCGGAACTTATGGCTGGATGGTTTGCGGCGGCGCGCCCCCATGTCGAGTGCGTCATTTGCAACGTGCAAATGTTGGCCGACAACAAAACAGATTTGATCCGATGGGTCGCTGATCGCTGCGACGATTTGGTTGATGTGGTGATTTGGGATAAAATTCACGCCGCCCCACAAATGCAATCGGGCGTGATGTCCAATGCGTTTGAGTTTTTGTGGGTGTTTGGCGGCAATGGGTCGCGGTCAATGCCGTTTGCGGACTGGCATGGAACAGTGTCGAACATTGTGCGAATTGACCCGCGCGGGAAAAACGACAACGCCGACAATCACCGAGCCGTCATGCCCATCGACTTGCCGCTGTGGGTGATCAATACTTTGTGCCCCAAAGCGTCATCGGTGTTGGAACCATTTTGCGGGACGGGCACAACCATCATCGCCTGCGAGCAACTTGGCCGGAAATGTCGCGCCATTGAGATCAGCCCCGCCTATGTCGCCGTGGCGATCCAACGCTGGGCCGACGCCACCGGCAAAGAACCCAAGCGCCTCGCATGACCCCCGCGGCCGAAGCCCTCCGCGAACACCTCCGCTCGATCTACGCACCGATTGACCGGCGCACCGTCACCGAGTGGTGCGCTGACGAAGTGATCCTGAGCGAGCGGCAGACGCAGATGCCCGGCAGCTTCAGCACACGCCTTACGCCCTACCTCCGCGAGCCGCTCGAGTGCTTCGGCGATGTCGATGTCTCCGACCTCGTGCTGGTCTTTGGAACGCAGACCGGCAAGACGACGATGGTGCAAGCAGGCACGGCCTGGCGGATCGTGAACAAGCCCCAGCCCGTCGTGTGGGTCATGCCCACCGAAGGCCTCGCCCGATCCTTCTCCGAAACGCGCTGGCTCCCGCTATTCGACGACAGCGCCACGCTCTCCGCTCAGAAGCCAGCGGACCGGCACCGCTTCAAAAACCTCGAGCAGCATTTTTCGCGGTGCTCGCTCGTCTTCGTCGGCAGCAACTCCCCGGCAAACCTCGCCAGCCGCCCTGCCGGACTCCTGCTCATGGACGAGGTGGACAAATTCGCCCGCGAGACAGACCAAGAAACCTCCGCGCTTTTCCTCGCAGAGAACCGCACCAAGTCCTTCGTCGGCGCGCTTCGCGTCAAGACCAGCACACCCACCACGCCGGACGGCGCGATCTGGCAGGAATACCAGAAAGGCACGCAGGAGAAATTCATGCTCGCATGCCCGCATTGCCACGAGCGCATCGAACTCCTCTGGGAGCAAGTCAAGTGGGAAGCCACCGCCAAAGACGGCGAGAAGTGGAACATGGCCCGCGTCGAAGAGTCCGCGCATTACCTCTGCCAGCGATGCGGCGGCGAAATCAACGACGGCCAGAAAATGGAAATGCTCGCCGAGGGAAAATGGCAAGCCACCAACCCCACCGCGCAACGCGGCTTCCGCTCCTTCCACCTAAATTCCCTCTACGCCCCCTGGCGGAGTTGCACATTCGGCGCGCTCGCCGTGAAGTTCCTCCGAGACAAGGACACGATCAACGGCCTCCAAGACTTCACGAACTCCACCATGGCCATGCCGTGGGAGCAGGTCGAAACCTCAATCGGCGAACAACACATCCTCGCCCTCCGCGGCGACTACCGCCGAGGCACCTGCCCCATCGAACCCCGCGTCATCGTCACCTGTGCCGACATCGGCCAGGATAAACAGCACTGGGTCACGACCGCCTTCGCCGAAGACGGCTCCAGCCATGTGCTCGACTACGGCACCACCC
>JBMTBF010000189.1:0-3563 GCA_049429585.1 Terrimicrobiaceae bacterium
ATCTCGACCACGGCATCGGGCGTTACGAGGGTTTGGAAAAAGCCCCCGACGGCTCTGGGGATGTGCTCGTGCTGGAGTTTGCCAATGACGCCCGGCTCTATGTGCCGCTCGACCAGGCATGGCAGGTCGCGCGTTATGTAGGACTCGGAAAAAAGAACCCCGATCTTTCCGAGCTCGGCTCGGGGCGTTGGAAAAAGGCTAAGGAAAAAGCCACGAGCGGCATCTACGAATATGCCGCCCGCATGCTCAAGGTGCAGGCCGAGCGCGAGACAGCGACCGGGTTTTCATTTCCGGAGGATTCGCATTGGCAGCAGGAATTCGAAAGGTCGTTTCTTTTCACCGAAACCGCCGACCAGCTCCGCGCCATACGCGAGACGAAGGAGGACATGGAGTCGTCCCGTGCGATGGACCGCCTCATTTGTGGCGATGTGGGATTCGGAAAAACCGAAGTCGCCATCCGCGCGGTGTTCAAGGCGGTGACCGGCGGCAAGCAGGCGGCTCTCATCGCGCCGACAACCGTTCTGGCCCAGCAGCATTGGCAAAACCTCCGCGAGCGCATGAGCGAGTATCCGGTGACGATCGAGTTGCTGAGCCGCTACCGGAGCACTGCGGAGCAACGGCGAGTGATCAAGGCCCTCGCTGACGGGAGCGTGGACATTGTCGTCGGCACGCATCGTGTCATTTCCTCCGATGTTCAATTCAAGGACCTCGGACTTGTTGTGGTGGATGAGGAACAGCGCTTCGGCGTGAAACACAAGGATGCCCTGAAGGAAAAATTCCGCCTCGTGGATGTGCTCACGCTCTCCGCCACGCCGATTCCCCGCACGCTTTACCTCTCGCTAATGGGAGCCCGGGACATGTCGGTGATCGAGACGCCTCCGCCGAACCGGCAACCGGTCGAAACCATTGTTTGCGGTTACGACGAGCGGGTGATCCGTGACGCCATCAACCGGGAACTCGCGCGCGGCGGGCAGGTTTATTTCCTGCACAACCGTGTCCAGACCATCGAGCGCGTGGCAAACCGCATCGGGGAGCTTTGCGAGGGCGCCAGGGTGATCATCGGTCACGGGCAGATGGAGGAAAAGGAACTCGAGGCGGTGATGGAGAATTTCGTCGCGGGCAAGGCTGATGTGCTGGTTTCCACCACCATTATCGAGAGCGGGCTGGATATTCCCAACGCCAACACGATCCTGATCGACCGCGCCGACCGTTTCGGCTTGGCGGATCTCTACCAGCTCCGCGGCCGCGTGGGACGCTCCGGTACGAAGGCCTATGCGTTCCTGCTGCTACCCCGTGAATTGATGTCCGTAGGCGCGGCCCGCAAGCGGGTTTCGGCAATCAAGCAGTATTCGGAACTCGGCTCGGGATTCAAAATTGCCATGCGCGACCTTGAGATTCGAGGTGCCGGCAACCTGCTCGGCACGGAGCAGAGCGGACACATCATCACGGTGGGGTTCGATCTTTACTGCAAAATGCTCCGCCGGGCCGTCGATTCGTTGAAGGGAAAAAAATCGGGCGGCGGCACCGCCACGCTCCGGTTGGATTTTGTCGCCACGGAGGAGGGGGCATTCACGTCGGGCGGAGATTTGGCAGCGTCTTTCGTGCCGCATGCCTATATGCCCGAATCCAAAATGCGGATCGACGCCCACCGCCGACTCGCCGAGGCCTCCTCTCGGGAGGAACTCGACCAGCTCCGCGCCGCGTGGAGGGACAGGTTCGGCCCACTTCCCCTGGCGGTCGAGAATGCGATTGTTTGCGCCTCCATCAAACTCGAGGCGACCCGGCGCAGAATTCCTTTGGTCGAGGTCCGGGGTGAAAAACTCATGCTCACGCGCGGCGGGAACTTTGTGCTCATCGGCGGAAGGTTTCCCCGCTTGACGGCTCCAGATGCCGATTCTAGGCTCCGCGAAGTTTTGACCTGCCTAGAAAAAATGCCATGCCGATAAGACATTTCGCCGCGATTTTGCTGGGAGGATTCCTCCTCTGCGGGACTCTTCCACCGGCTTCGGCGCAGCAAGCCGAGGTGGTCGATGGCGTGGCGGCGATCGTTAATAGCGATGTCATCACGATCTCCCAGGTGAGGGAACTTGTCGGTGCCCGCGAGCGGGCGATGCGCGAGGCCTACAATGGGCCGGATTTGGCCGACAAGATCAAGGAGATGCGGCTCGGCGCCCTGAAGGATCTCGTGGACCGCCAGCTCATCATTCAGGAATTCCGCGCCATGCAGGAAAAAGGGGCGAATATCCCCGACTATGTGATAGATGACCGCGTTCAAACAATCATCCGCGAGGAATTCGGCGGCGACCGTGCGGCGTTTATTCGCACACTGCAAGCGCAGGGCTTCACGCTCACCCGATTCAAGGAAATCGAGCGAGAGAAGATCATCGTCCAAGCCATGCGTCAGGCGAAGATCAGCGACAACTTCGTCGTTTCACCGAAGCAGATTCAGGATTTTTACGACAACAACAAATCCGCCTACACGATTCCCGATCAAGTGAAGCTTCGCATGATCGTGCTGCGCGAGGGAACGGATGATTTGATCGGTGCCAACAAACGCCAGACGGCCGAGGAAATCCGGCAGAAAATTGTCGATGGAGCGGAGTTCGAGCGCATGGCACAGATGTATTCCGAGGACGAGGCGACGAGCGACCTCGGAGGCGACTGGGGTTGGGTCGAGCGAAACACCTTGAACGAGGAGCTCACGAAAGCCGCCTTCGCGCTGAAGGCGGGTGAGACTGGCCCGGTGATGCACATTGGCGACTCGTATTACATTCTCTTTGTCGAGGCCCGGAAAAACGCGTCTGTGAAGCCGATGGCCGAGGTGCGTGAGGAGATCGAGCGCAATCTCATCCAGCAAGAGCGCATGAAAGCCCAGCAGCGCTGGATCGATACGCTACGTCGCAAAGCCTATATCAAAATCCTGTCCTGATAGGATGTGGTTGCCTGAAAAAAGGCGTCTCCGCTGCGCGGACTTGTTTTTCATGGCAACAAAAAACCCCCTCGCGCCGGAGCGGGAAGGGGTTTTGTTGTAAAAATGCGTCTTACTTCACATGGGACGAGACGAGCTTGGTCATCTCGAACATGGTGACTTGGGCCTTGCCGCCGAAGATCGGCTTGAGGAGCGCGTCGGCATTGATATTGCGCTTGTTCTTGGCGTCTTGGAGACCGTGTTTTTTGATGTAGTCCCAGACTTTCTTGGTGAGCTCGCCGCGGGAGAGCGGTGTGGAGCCGACGACGGCCGCAAGAACGGCGTCAGGTTGAACGGGTTTGAGGAGGGCGGGATTGGCTTTGCGTTTGGGTTTGGCTGCTGTTGGCATAGTGGGTGGTTTTTTGGTTGAGGCTCCGTGTAGCCGTTCGGCCGGGAGCCAGTATTCTCGAGGTTTCGTGAACGAGGCGGACTGATAGCAGGTTCGCGTGTTGGGAGTCCACTTTTTCTTTTAGGGGTTACGATAGGGGTTTTTGGAGGATTTTGGTGAGTTCGGAGACTTGGTTTTCAAGATTGGCATGTGAGCCGTCGTTCCAGACCACAAAATGCGCGCGGGATGTTTTTTGTTCCAACGGGA
>JBMTBF010000190.1:0-3550 GCA_049429585.1 Terrimicrobiaceae bacterium
ACCGCATCGGCCTCGCCTATGTGAGCTGCTCGCCCTACCGCGTGCCTGTCGCGCGTTTGGCCGCAGCCCAAGCAGCACTGGAAAACTAAGTTTCCCTCTACCCCGAAACCGCCCGGCGGCCCACAAAGCCCCGGGCGGTTTTATTTTTTTGGGGAGCGTCACCCTCCCGGAAAGGAGGCCCTACAACTCGCGCAGTCGTTCCACGATCGGGTGCTCGACGAGAAATACCGAGCCAGTGGGGTCAAGAAGTTGCAAGTGGCCGTTGGGGGTAAGACCCAGAAAGGCGCCGCGCACCGATCCGCCGCCGGAAAGCGAGATTTCGACCGGCTGCGGCTCTGTCCAATGGGCGTTGAGTTCCTCGATGGCGGCGCGCATTCCGCCGATGAGCATTTGCTGGTGGGCGTCGGCCAGCGCGTCGAGGATTTGATTGGCGAGAAAGTCGAGGTCGGGAACGGGGGAAATCCAATCCGCCAGGCGTGTGGAGGTTTCCTTGAGTTCGGGCGCCTCGTTCCAGGGTTCGTTCAGGACATTCATCCCCAACCCGACGACGAGTGCACCGGAGGCGGGTTGCTCGATAAGGAGCCCAGCGAGTTTGCGCGGACCGAGGAGAATGTCATTCGGCCAGCGAAGCCGTGCCGCCGCAAGGCCGAGGGCCCTCAGGCGCGTGAGGATCGATGCCCCGACGCGCAGGGAAAACCCCGCCCAGATTTCAGCCGGGCCGGGGGTCGGAAGCGAAGCCGAGAGCCAGAGACCACCCTTTTGTGAAACAAACGCCCGCCCGAAGCGTCCGCGTCCGTGTGTTTGCGAGTCTGCCCGCACCGCGCTCCAAGGCGGCAACGGGCGGCAGACATCGTTCGTTGAGGTGGTTTCCGAAAGATGGACGAAATTCCAGATCACAGCTCGAATTTTGCGGAATCCGCGTTGACACACACGCCCTGATTTTATGGCATGGGAGGCTCAATCGTTAATCCACTATGAAAAAACTCCTCTACACACTCACCGTATCCGCACTCGCCATTTCCGCCCAAGCCGGAACGACGAAGTCGAAGCCCGAAGCCAGCCCCACACCAGGTGCTCCAAGCAAAACCGCAGAAGCCGCCAAGGCCACCGGCAAAGATGCGGTGGGAACCGTGAAAGGCACCGCTCAGAATGCCGCCACAACCACGGCCAACGCCGCTGTGGGAACTGCAGCCACCGCAGGTTCGGCCGTTGGAACTGTTGTTAATACCGCCAAGACCGCTGGTGAAACGGTCGTCGATACCGGCAAAGCCGCGATCAACAAGAATCCCGTCAAAGGCGCGGCGAACGCTGTCGAGACCGCCGCGGAAGGCGCGCTCAAAACCACCGGCGCTGCCGTGGGTGGAACTCTCAAGACTGCTGCCGATGCCACGGAAACCGCCCTCGGAGCTGCTGCCGATACCACCGTTACCGGCGCGGGTGCTGTGACGGGCGCTGTGAAAACCACCGAAGGCGCCGCCAAGACCGCCGGAAGCGCCGCTGTGGAAGCCGGCCAAAAAGCCGCCGACACAGTCGCTCCCAAAAAAGCGAACTAACCCGGACTCTTCTTCTTAAAAAAGCCGCCGCCAACGACCTTGGCGGCGGCTTTTGTTTTGTCTCCGCATCAACGGCGATTGCTCCAGGCAATCAATAATAGGCGCACACAAAACTTGAGTTTTATGCGCATATATTAATTCAGGATTTGGTGAGCCGTGAGTGCCGTGAGGTTGGTTTTGATCATATCAATTGAGCCCCAACAGGGTTTCCTTTCCCAATCCTAGTCGCTATGCCGCCGGCGAATCCTCGAACCACGGAGGGCGGCATTTTCCTTCTTCTGAAATGGAGGCTCGAAGCCAAGCCAATCGGGTCTTGAGCATCCATGGGAACGGGCATTATCCTCCGAACTGTTCAATGGCCCACCTCCCAAAAGATTGGCGCTTTCTAAAATCCGCTTGGGTTTATGCCGTGATTCTCTCGGGATCACCCGGGAAGGCGATGGATTTGCTGGAGTCTGTTTTCCGCGAGTTGAGCGCCCGGCATGATGTGGTGACGGCTAGGCGGCGGCGGCGGTTGTTTTTTGCGAAGTTGCTCCGAGAGGCAGGAAGCCTGCCCCGCTTGGCGCAGGCGGACTTCAGCGGACCGGCCGAGCTTTTTCCTTTCCATGAGCTTCAGGAACCGGGCCGCAGCGCCCTTGTCCTGCTTTACTTCCGGCTTTTTCCGCCCGAGCAGCTCGCCAATGTGGTCGGCCGTCCCGAGAAGGATCTCCCGGCGATCCTCTCTGACGCCCGCACCGAACTCGCCCAAAAACTCCCTGCGACCGAATGAACCCCCGCACTGCCAGAAACCTGCTCGCGATTTACATCGAGGATCCGAATGAAACCGCGCCGCCCGCTGTGCAAAAAGCGTTGAAGGCGATCGGTCGCTCGCCCGAGTTGCAGGCGGAGATCGACAGGCAGACCGTGCTCGACGCCCGTGCACGGAGGATTATCGGAGGAGTGGAAATACCCTTCGAGGCCGAGGAGACGCTTTCGGCGAAGGTCGCGGCACTGCCGGCGGGGCGCTTCAACCCCCGAGATCCGGCGATTTTTGCGGCGGCGGTCGGATTTTTCCTGCTTGTGCTCGTTCTTGCTTGGAATTTTCTCGGTCGCCCGGCGGCATTCCCGCCGGATGCCGCCGAGATCGCCGAGCGCCTGCTCGAAATCGACGACGAGCCGCTCGACCCGGTTGGCGAACCGGCGGGAGAGGTCGAGGATTGGTTTCTGATGAAGGGATTCGATGGGTTCAAGGTTCCCGAGCATCTCGCCTCGCATCTCGCGGAGAGCGGGGGGATTTTGAAAATCGGAAACCAGCCCGTTGCAGTAGTGACGATTCCCCAACGCAATGCGCGCTTCATTGTTTTTCCTGCGGATCCATTTGGAATCGACATTCCCGAAGGCGAGTGGCGCACGGCATCCATCGATGATCAATATGCCGCCGCGATCCGGGAGGAGGGCGGGATGTGTTTTATGATCCTGCGGAGAGGCAGTCTCGCCTCGGTGCGGGATTTGCTCGGCACCTCGGTGCGTTGAAAGCCGTTCGCGGCGAATTTACTTCAGCGCATCGAGTGCGGACTGGACCTCGGCGGCGTGCTTGTCGGTCTGCGCGGACTCGGCCTTCCAGGCGATCTTGCCGTCCTTGATCAGAAACGACTGGCGTTTCGTGACCGGCAAAACGCCCAGCATGGCGGGAACGCCGAACGCCTCGGCTACCTTGCCGTCCGTGTCGGCAACAAGCGGGAAGGGGAGTTTGTAATGGTCCTGAAAATTTTTTTGCGCCTCAGGCGTGTCGCGGCTGACACCGAGGATTTGGAGGTGATCGGTCTGGAGTCTCTCGAAGGCGTCGCGCAACGAACAAGCTTGCGCCGTGCAGCCGGGCGTGTCGGCTTTGGGATAGAAGAAAACCAAAACCGGTCCCTTCGCGTAGGCGTCGGCGAAGCGAATCTCCGCGCCATTCTGGTCCCTTGCCGTGATGTCAGGAGCTGGAGATCCAACCTCCAAGGCTTTGACTTTGCCGA
>JBMTBF010000191.1:0-3530 GCA_049429585.1 Terrimicrobiaceae bacterium
TTCGAATTCCTCGAAAAAATCGACATCGACTACTACTGCTTCCACGACCGCGATGTGGCCCCCGAGTGCGACACTCTCGCCGAGTCCCACGCCGCGCTGGATGCGGTCGCAGGAACCCTCGCCGAGGAACAACAACGCACCGGCAAGAAGCTCCTCTGGGGCACAGCCTGCCTTTTTGCCCACCCCCGTTTCGCCCAAGGTGGAGCCACCTCTCCGAGCCTTTCGGTCTACGCCCACGCTGCGGCCCAGGTCAAAAAAGCCATCTCGGTGACGAAGGAGCTCGGCGGTGGTGGCTATGTCTTCTGGGGTGGCCGCGAAGGCTACTCCTCGCTCTGGAACACCGACATGAAGCACGAACTCGACCAGCTCGCCGCCTTCTTCCACATGGCCGTGGCTTGGAAAAAAGAGATCGGCTTCGATGGCCCGTTCTGGATCGAGCCAAAGCCCCGCGAGCCCTCCACCCACCAATACGACTCGGACTCCGCCGCCTGCCTGAACTTCCTCCGCGAATACGGCCTGCTCGACGAGTTCGCTCTCAACATCGAAACCAACCACGCCACCCTCGCCGGCCACACGATGCGTCACGAACTCACCGTCGCCGCCAACGCCGGCAAGCTCGGCTCGATCGATGCCAACCGGGGCGATGAACTCATCGGCTGGGACACCGACCAGTTCCCGACCAACCTCTACCTCGCCACCGAGGTCATGCTGGTCGTCCTCGGCATGGGTGGACTCACTCAGGGCGGTCTCAATTTCGACGCCAAGCGCCGCCGCGAATCCCACGACCCGATCGATCTCTTCCACGCCCACATCGGCGGCATGGACACCTTCGCGCGCGGCCTCAAAGCCGCCGCCGCAATCCGCGCCGACGGCCGCATCGAGGAATTTGTGAAAAACCGCTACGCCTCGTGGGATTCCGATCTCGGAAAGAAGGTTCTCGCCGGCAAGGCGAGCCTCGCCGAACTCGAAAAAGTCGCCCTTGCCCAGCCCGCGCCCACCCTCGCCAGCGGCGGTCAGGAATACCTCGAAAACATCGTCAACGAATTCCTGTGATCACCCTCGGCATCGACTGCGGCACGCAAAGCCTGAAAACCGTCGCCCTGGATGGCGACTCCGGCCAAATCCTCGCCTCCGCCAGCAAGCCCTACGGCTTGATCGAAGGCCTTCCCGCCGGCCACGCCGAGCAGGACCCGCAAATCTGGTGGGACGCCCTGCGTGAGACCGTGGGCAAAGTCCTCTCCGATCTTGGATCCAGAAAATCCGAGGTCGGCGGGATCGGCATTTCCGGTCAGCAACACGGCTTCGTGCCGCTCGATGCCAATCATCAAGTCATCCGCCCCGCCAAACTCTGGTGCGACACCTCGACCACCGCGCAGTGCGACGAAATCCGCGCCAAACTCGGCGGTCGTGAAAAAACCATCGCCCTCGCGGGAAACGACATCCTGCCTGGCTTCACCGCGCCCAAAATTCTTTGGCTCAAACAAAACGAGCCCGCGAATTTCGCCAAGCTCGCCCATGTCGCCCTGCCGCATGATTTCCTGAACCTGCGCCTCACCGGCGCGCTGCGAATGGAATTTGGCGACGCCTCGGGCTCGGCCTTGATGGATGTCCGCTCCCGCTCGTGGAGTCGTCCGGTTTGCGACGCGATCGACCAGGATCTCTTCAGCAAGCTGCCGCCGCTGGCCTCCTCGCTCGAACCCGTTGGAACGCTCCTGCCCGCCTTGGCCGAGGAATGGGGGCTGTCTTCGAAGGTCGTCGTCAGCGCCGGGGGAGGGGACAACATGATGGCGGCCATCGGCACGGGAAACACAAAGCCTGGAGTCGTCACCGCCAGCCTCGGAACCAGTGGCACGATTTTCGCGTGTTGCGACAAGCCGGTCATCGACCCGCAAGGCGAGATCGCCGCCTTCTGCGACAGCGCCGACCATTGGATGCCGCTCCTCTGCACGATGAATGTGACAGTCGCCACCGAGGCGTTCCGCAATCTGTTCGGTTGGGATCACACCCGCATGGATGCCGAAATTTCCAGCGTTCCACCGGGCGCCGACGGACTTCTCTTTTTGCCCTACCTGCAAGGCGAGCGCACCCCGAACCTCCCGCATGGTTGCGGAGTCCTGCACGGCATGACGATCTCGAATCTCACACCCGCCCACATGGCGCGCGCCGCGATGGAGGGCGTCACGCTCGGCATGGCCTACGGCCTCCGCCGCATGGAAAGCCTTGGCCTGAAGCCCTCGGAAATCCGACTCACCGGCGGGGGAAGCCAAAGCCCGGTCTGGCGCCAAATCCTCGCCGATGTCTTCGGCTATCCCGTGGTCACGATGCAAAGTGCCGAAGGGGCCGCGCTCGGCGCTGCCATTCAGGCCCTCCACGCCGCCACGCCGGGTTCCTCGCTCGACGCCCTCGCTGCGCACTGCAGTCCGGTGCGCCTAGGAAGCCGCCTCGAATCCAAGCGGGCCGACTTTTACAAGGGCCTCCTCGATCAACAAAACGCCCTCCGCGAAAAAACACAACCCAAGCCCCCTAATTTTTAATGGGGATCACATCGCCCTTGGCAAGGAATTGCACATCGAACCAGGGCGGGGGATCAGCGGTTTCGCCGTCGATCCAGTAATCCGAAAAGCCCTTGTCCACTTCGTAATTCACAGCCGCAACCGCGAGGTCGGTCTGGTGTTTCCAGTTCAGGTCATAGACGCCGACTTTGTCGCCGCCTTGATACCAGAGGTATTGGTCGGTTTTCACCTCGCCTTGGATGGCCAGCGTGCCGGAGCCGGCGTGGATGACGGGGTTTTTGATCGAGGAGGGTTTTTCGCCGACCATGCGGAGGTTTTCGATGAGCACTTTCGGGGCGGTGTTCGCAGGGATGCGGCCGAAGCCGATCGAGACCGAGTGCACGGGCTCGTAGTTGGAAAATTTCGTGTAGTAGCGCATGCCCCAGCGGCCGGTGGTGCGGGCGGCTTCGCCGATGGGGATGAAGATGTCCTTGCGGCCGGTGAAGTCGATCGGGACGACATAGTCCTTGTTCGGGCCGACTTGGATCACGAGGAACGCACCGCTGCCATCGCCGGTGACGGTGCAGGCCACGCCGCGCGCATTGGCGGGTTTGGCCTTGAAGGCGAAGGTGGGGAATCCTTCCTGCCGGAAAATTTCCGTTTCGCCGGGTGCCGGGGTGGGTGATGGCACAGGCTGGGCAGGGGCTTCGGTGGGGGCCGGGGCGGGGGTGGCCTTGACCAGATTGTCGTAGGAAATTTCCAGCGCGCGGCCGACATCGGCGACCTTGTAATCGCCCAGGTTGGTCAACTGCGCGGCCTGGGGCTGCATGCTGAAGGGGTCCGCGCCGGCCGGGGCGGCAGCGGCCTTGGCTTCGGTTTCCACTTTTTTGGCATCCACTCCGGCTCCGATCATGTAGCCCTCGAAATCCTTGGTGACGGCTTGCGCGGCATCTGCGGGCTGGGCGGGGGCGGCCGAGTCCGAGTAGCCACTCAGGACGCGGATGATGAATTGCGGTGCCTGGCGGCCGAAGGGGTTGT
>JBMTBF010000192.1:0-3517 GCA_049429585.1 Terrimicrobiaceae bacterium
CCGCACAGCGCCTGCAATGGCGCAACGGCAGCGCATGACTGTCCGTGCCGGGGGTGGTCCTTTCGACTCGGGGGAAGGGATTGTCCAATGACATTCCCCGTTTTTTTACAAAAGGACAGAAATGAAAAAAACATCGCTCGCGGCGCTGCTCGCGATTCACTGCGTGGTCTCGGCCCAAGGCCAATCCACGGACACAACCGCCCCCATCATCACGGTCACCAAAAACGCGCAATCGGATTTCCAAATCGGCAGTGCGTTTTCAAGGATCGATGCCCAAGAGATCAATCGTTCGCAGCAGAATTCCCTGTTGGAGGTTCTGAACATCACTCCCGGCATCCAATCCATCGAGGCGGGTGCGCCGGGCGGGTTCGGCGAAGTCATGATCCGCGGGAACGGTCCTTCGCAGTCGCTGATCCTTGTGAACGGCGTGAAGGTGAATACCGGCATCAACCAGGATGCGAGCCCCTTCCTGAGCTACGCAGGGTCGAGGGGATTGCGCAAAATTGAAATCGTGCGCGGACCCCAAAGTTCGCTTTACGGCTCGGAGAGCATTGGTGGCGTGATTTCGCTGGATACCCAGCGCGGCGAGGGCAAGCCGGGTGTCGATCTTTTCGGGGAGTTCGGAAGTTTCACCACATTCAACGAGGGTGTGAGCAGCGGCGGCGAGATAGGCAATTTCGCCTACTTCGCGACCTACGAGAATCTTAGCACTCAAAACGACAGGCCAAACAACGATTATCAAGCCAATCGATATGCCCTTCGCCTCGATTACCAGGCGCTGGAAAACCTCAGCCTGCGCTTCAATTTCACCGGTCAGGTCGGAGAATACCAGGAGCCCGGCAGCGTGCGTCCGCAGGATTGGGGAAACAACAATCCGGGTCAGTTCGCCACCGGCGAGACGAACATCCTGAGCCTGATGGCGGATTGGCGTCCCTTGGACTTCTGGACGCAAAGACTCACTCTCGGCGGCTGCTTCCAGCGCTACACGCTCAACGACCCCGCCTATCCAGGAAACTTCGAGACCGACAGCAACACGATCAACGACTCGGCGAACTACTGCACGGATTGGATGAATGTTTTCGAAATCTCGCGCCAAAACCGCCTCTCGCTCGGTGTTTCCTTCGATGTCTACACCGGGGATTTCTACACCAGATACGGCACGGAGCCCGCGACCTTCCTTCCCACCAAGTCACAAACCGATGTGGCTGTCTACGCGCAGGACGAATGGGAGTTGGTGAAAAACCTCTTTCTCACCGGGGCGGTCCGCTACGATGGGTATTCCCAAGCCGGCAGCGCCCTCACCTATCGTTTCACCTCGGCCTATCTCGTGGAGAAAACCAACACGAAATTCCGTGGCAGCTACGGAACAGGATTCAAGGCGCCAAGCCTTATCCAGCTTTATTCTCCAAATCCCTACTACCTCGGAAACCTCGACCTGAACCCCGAAAAATCGATCGGATGGGACGCGGGCATCGACCAGTATTTCCTCGAGGAGCAAGTCAAGCTGAGTGCCACCTATTTTCAGAACTACATCAACAATCTCATTGTTGTGGAAACCGACCCGGCAACCGGCCTGGGCAGGTTTGAGAATATGGACACGGCGAACAACAACGGCGTGGAGTTGAGCGCCGAGGTTTCGCTTTTCAAAAAATGGAACACCCGGATCGCCTACACCTATACCCAGACCACGGTCTACACACAGTTTCCCCAGCAGAAAAACATGATCAGCCTCGATACCAACTACCTCGTCACTCCGCAATGGCTGATCGGTTGCGGAGCCACCTATGTCGGAGGCCGCACGCAGTTGGACTATGTCGCGGGAGCGGTTGTGGAACTACCGGACTACGCCACGCTTCGAGTTTACTCACGCTACGAGATCAACAAACACGCCGCCCTTATGGCGCGTGTGGAGAATGTGACCAATACCGCCTATGAAACCAATCTCGGCTATCCCGCGCTGCCGATTGGATTCTACGGAGGAGTGGAAATCTCCTTCTGAACGCCAAGCAAATCGCCAGCCACAATCCGGGATCATTTTCGCCTTGGTGAAACTTGATCCCGTGGCTGGGACTTCCTGAATTCATTCTGGAATTCCCTGGGCGATTTTCCGGTATCGGCACGGAACTGGCGGTGGAGGTGGTTCGGGCGATTGAAGCCGCACGCTGTCGCGATTTCACCAATGCTTTGATCGCACCGACGCAGCAGGTCTTTCACTTTTTCAAGCCGGGTGCGGGTAATTTCCTGCACGATTGTGCGGCCGATTCCTTTTTTAAAGGCGATCTCGAGCGGTCGCCGGGAGAGATTGGTTTCCGCAACGATATCCGGCACCTGCAGTCGGGGATTGGAGTAGTTTTCCCAGATGAAGCGCAGGGCCCGGGCCACCTCGATGTTTTCAACAGCGAGAATATCGGAACTGTGGCGTGTGATGATGCCTTTGGGAGGAACCAACAACGGCTTGCGTGGCGGCGACTTCCCATCCATCAAGCGCTGGAGCAGGGCGGCCCCCTGGTAGCCAACACCCTCAAGGTCGTGAATCACACTCGTGAGGGGCACGGTTACGGCCTCACAAAGGAGTTCGTCATTGTCCACACCGGCGATGGCTGCCTGCTCCGGCACGGAGATACCGGCTTGCTGGCAGGCGCTGAGAACATTCGCCGCAGCACAGTCGTTGTAGCAAAAAACCGCAACGGGCTTCGGCAGGGCCGCCAGCGCTTTGCTGATCCGTGCGAGATTTCCCGACCAATTCCCGCGCCATCTGAAATTCTTCAACTCATGAAGCGGTGGGAGTTCGGCGGATTCGTAGCCCGCCTTGGCAACAGCATCCACAAAACCTCGGCAGCGCTCCTCGTTCAAAAAATCATTCGTAAATGGAAACCAGGCGAAATTCCGATAGCCGCGTTCCAGGAAATGCCGTGCAGCAATTTCCCCGATTGCTCGGTTATCGCCATCGACAAATGGCACGCCGAGATCGGGACGAACATGGGTCAATTCCACACGCGGGACCGGCGTGGAACGGATGAAATCCGCGAGTTCATTCCAATATCCCACATGCGAAATGATGCCGTCCCCCTTCCAACCATGCGGAATCGAGGCCGCATACAACATGTCGGTGGTGAGATGCCAGTTGTTCTCCCGGGCGAACCTCGCGACGCCCCGATAGAGACCATGGTGGGTGGTGGTTATCGCGAGAAGAATGTTTCGTTTTTTCACGGGAAGCAAAATTCCTGTCACCAGCAAATACAGCGTGACCCGAATAAAACGCAATTTGGTATTTAATCAACGCAAATTGGGCCTTTTCGCGCTTAATCACTTTTGCTATTTCAATGCTCTGCAAATTATACATGACCCCTACTCCCGCCTCCGGTATCGCCCCCGACACTGCTCGCAATCTCAAACTCTCCACCGGCCGCGCCATGCCCGTCGCCGCGTATGGCACCTTCCACTCGGATTGGGCTCAAGCCTTGATGAAGGATGCCACGATCGAAGCGATCCGCCTCGGTTGGCGCCACCTCGATAC
>JBMTBF010000193.1:0-3486 GCA_049429585.1 Terrimicrobiaceae bacterium
GTGGAGTATTGCGGCATCTGCCACTCCGACCTCAGCATGCTCCGCAACGAATGGGGCATGAGTTCCTATCCGATCGTCCCCGGGCATGAGATCGTCGGCCGGGTCGAAGAGGTCGGCTCCATGGTGAAAACCGTGAAACCCGGAGACCGAGTGGGCGTGGGATGGTTCTCCGGCAGTTGCATGACCTGCCCCCAATGTCTCGGCGGCGACCAAAACCTCTGCTCCAAAGGCGAAGGCGTGATCGTTGGCCGTCACGGCGGCTTCGCGGATCGCGTCCGCTCGCACTGGGTCTGGGCCACACCACTACCAGATGCCCTTCCGGGCGAAAGCGCCGGCCCGCTTTTCTGCGGCGGCATCACGGTCTTCAATCCAATTATGGAATTCGATGTCCGCCCCACCGACCGCGTGGGCGTTATCGGCATTGGCGGTCTCGGCCACCTCGCCGTCCAATTCCTCAACAAATGGGGCTGCGAGGTCACTGCGTTTTCATCCAACCCGGACAAGTCCGCCGAACTCGCAAAACTCGGCGCGCACCGAGTGGTGAATTCCAAGGACTCCTCCGCACTGAAAGCCGAGGCCGGGCGTTTTGATTTCATCCTCAGCACCGTCAATGTGCCCCTCGAGTGGAGCGAATACATCAACGCCCTCGCCCCGCGCGGCCGCCTGCACACCGTCGGTGCCGTTCTTGAGCCCATGCCGATTGGTGCATTTCCGCTGATCATGGCCCAGCGCAGCGTTTCGGGATCCCCGCTGGGCAGCCCCTCCACTACCGCAAAAATGCTCGATTTCTGCGCCCGCCACTCGATTGCACCCATCGTCCAAGAATTTCCGCTTTCGGAGGCGAATGCCGCCCTCGACCTCCTCGAGCATGGCAGCCCGCGCTACCGGATTGTTCTTAAGGCCTGACCGCCCCCATGACCCTCCTCATCACCAAATACGCGGTGACCGCATTCGTCATTGTGCTGGTCTCGGAGTTGGCAAAACGGAGCGACCGCCTCGGCGCCCTGATTTCCTCCCTGCCGTTCGTCACGATCATGGTCATGATCTGGCTGCATCTGGAAAAGCAAGGCACCGAAAAACTCGCCAGCCATGCGTTCTACACCTTCTGGTATGTGATCCCGACCATGCCGATGTTTCTGCTCCTGCCGTGGCTACTGCACAAAGGCACCGGGTTTTGGTGGGCCTTGCTCTGGAGCGCCCTGCTGACCTTCGTCTGCTTCATCGCCACCGCCCTCGTCGCCAAGAAATTCGGCGTCGAGTTGATTCCCTGACCTCGCCGATTGCGGGGATTGAAAATTGCCCGTGCCCTGTGATTTGATAATTCTGCTATGAGATACACCTATTTCGGACATTCCTGCTTCTTGGTGGAAACCAGCGGTTGCCGCCTGCTCTTCGACCCCTTCATCACCCCGAACCCGCTCGCCGCCTCAATCGATGTGAAAAGCATCGAGGCCGATGTGATTTTGATCTCCCACGGCCACTTCGATCATGTCGCCGACGCCGTGGCGCTTGCGAACCAGACCGGCGCCCAAGTCATCGCCAACTGGGAAATTGCCGACTGGCTCGGCAAGCAGGGCGTCAAAAACACCCTGCCGATGAACCATGGCGGCTCCGTGAAAATCCCGTGTGGCCATGCCAAAATGGTCAATGCCGTCCACTCCAGCTCGTTGCCCGATGGCAGCAACGGCGGCAATCCCGCAGGCTTCGTCGTGGAAAGCGCCGAGGGGGCATTCTACTACGCCGGCGACACCGCGCTTACACAGGACATGAAGCAAATCGCCGAGGAATTCGACCTCCGCTTCGCCATCCTGCCCATAGGCGACACCTTCACCATGGGAGCTGCTGACGCCGCCAAGGCCGCCAAACTCTGCGGCGCTTCGATGACCATCGGAGTCCACTTCAACACCTTCCCCCCGATTGAAATCAACCGCGAGGCCGCAATGGAAACCTTCCAAAAATCCCACCAACGCCTCCTGCTCCCGTCAATCGGGGAAACTTTGACGCTCTGATCGGGCGGGATATTTACAGCGTCGTCTTGCGCTCGAGCACGGCGACCATGCCTTTGACTCCGCCGCCGGCCTCGTAGCAATCGAGTTCCTGGATTCGGCGGGAATGGCGACCTTCATCGAAGGGCGTGGCGAGCCAGATGTCCACGATCTCAAGGGCGAGCTCGAGCGGGATCATGCGTTCGCCAATCGAAAGGGTATTGGCGTTGTTGTGACGACGCGAGAGTTCGGCTGTTTCGTGGCTCCAGCAAAGCGCGCAACGGATGCCTTTGACTTTGTTCGCGGCGATGGCTTCGCCGTTTCCTGAACCACCGAGCACAATGGCGCGGTCCGCCTCACCGCGCACGACGGCCTCGGCAGCGGGAATCACAAAAATCGGGTAGTCCGTGCTTTCGCTGCTGCAGGTGCCGAAATCCGTCACCTGATGCCCACTTTTCCTCAGGTGCGCAATGATGGCTTCCTTGTAGGCAAAGCCCGCGTGATCGCTTCCGATGGAAATCTTCACGCGACGGCGGTAGCAGGTTCGGGTTGGTCAGTGTAGGGGGCCTGGCCTTCGAGACCGAGCGCCTCGAGCAAGGCGCGGTCATCATTCACTCCGGGGTTGGTGGCGGTAAGCAACTTGTCCCCGTAAAAAATCGAATTAGCCCCCGCAAAGAGGCAGAGCGCCTGGGCCTCGCGAGTAAGGCGGTCGCGCCCGGCGGAGAGCCGGATTTTCGCCTTCGGCAAAACAATCCGCGCCGTGGCGATCAAGCGCACCAATTCAAAGACATCGATCGGCGGCGTGTCGGCCAGCGGGGTTCCCGCAATGGGTGTCAGGCAATTGATCGGCACGCTCTCGGGCTCGGGGTCCATGGAACAAAGAACCTCGAGCATTTTCAGGCGGTCGGTCTCTGTTTCCCCCATGCCGATGATGCCACCACAGCAAACACTGAGTCCCGCACGCTGCACCGAACCGATCGTGTTCAAGCGGTCCTCGAACGAATGCGTGCTGACGATTTTTTTGTAATGCTCGGGCGAGGTGTCGATGTTGTGGTTGTAGGCGGTGAGTCCGGCCTCCTTGAGCTTGCGGGCCTCGATGTCGCCGAGCTGGCCGAGCGTGACGCACACCTCCATGCCGAGCTTGCTGACTTCGCGCACCGTTTCGAGCATCGTCTCGAACTTCGGATCGCCATCGCGCACGCCTTTCCAAGCCGCACCCATGCAGAAGCGGGTGGAGCCGTTTTCTCTGGCCGTCTTGGCCACCGGCAAAACCTCGTCCACCGTCATCAAGCGCTCTTTTTTCAAACCCGTGTTGTAATGCGCGCTCTGGGCGCAATACCCGCAATCCTCGCTGCAACCGCCGGTCTTCACGCTCAAGAGCGTGCAAAGCTGAACTTCGTTTTTCGGCCAGAATTCGAGGAAAACGCGGCGGCTTTCCTGGATGAGATCGAAGAGGGGACGGCGGTAGATTTGCTCGAGGCTTTCCAGAGTGGGTTTCACG